>DMYZ01000256.1 GCA_003483565.1 Prevotella sp. | reverse complement strand
TTAAGTCTATGGACTCAGTAGACATAAGCTTGCTTACCTGCGGGCCTGGCAAGGAAATTTATTCCATGTTCGGGCATTCAGCCTTAAGAGTAAATGACAAAATACACCATCAGGATCTGGCATTCAACTATGGTATGTTCTCTTTCGACCAGCCTTACTTTATATCCCGTTTTATTCTAGGACTGACGGATTATCAACTGGGGATACAGACCATGTCGGATTTCATGGAAGAATATGAAGAGGAAGGACGCTGGGTCATTCAGCAGGATTTGAAGCTTACCAGAAAAGAGAAACTGGACATTCTTCAAGCTTTGTCAGAAAATGCTAAAGAAGAAAATGCCACTTACAGATATAACTTTTTCTATGACAACTGCACAACGAGAGCTCGTGACATGATCCTCACTCATATCCATCGTGCCGAAACGAATATCAGCTCAGTCTACCAGCCGACAACATATCGAAAGGAGATCCATAAATGGAATACCAGTTATCCGTGGACAAGATGTGGAGAAGACCTTTTGCTGGGACTTCCTGCCGATTTTGATATTAACAAAGAAAAACAGCAGTTCCTGCCAGATAATCTTTGTAAAGATATTGAGGATATTCATTACGAAGGAACCTTCGACAGTATATCAAATATGAATACAAAATTAGTCGGTTGCTCCTTTTACTTGTTGCAGGCTAAAACGAATGTCGAAAATTCGAGTCCATTTATGACACCATTCAAGACCTCTATTTTAATATTCATTATTATTTTAGGTATCTGTACTTATGAATATCGCAAAAAGAAAAAGTTATGGGTGTTCGACCTTATCCTTAACCTGTTAACAGGGCTTATCGGACTGGTTCTTTTCATCATGATCTTTTCCAAGCATCCAACAGTAAGTTTCAATCTGCAAATATTACTCTTCAATCCACTTAATCTTATTTTTGGCTGGTCAGTTATAAACAGCCTTCGGAAAAAGGAATGGAGCAAGAAGGGTACCCGCTATATGACCTTTTCCATCATATGTGTTATTTTGATGCTAACAGGAAGACTTTTTCAAAATTATGCTGACGGGGTTATGCTCTTGGCATTATCTTTGCTTATTAGAAACATATTCAACTTCAAATATAGTAAATGAACAGATATATCACAGTACTGCTTGTAGTTTTAGCAGCAACGGGAGCAGAAGCGCAGAAATATGAATCCGCTCTTAAGCTAGCCATGGCTGATATGTCTTATCAGGAGGTTCTTCGACAATCTGAAGCATTAGCTTTGGAGCATGACATCCTGTCAGTGATAAAAGCGTTAAAGCAAGCCTCTGAAAAAGAGTTCAATAAAAAAATATATCCTACGGGACATACTATTCTTTTTCGTCCATTAGAATTTTCTATACACCAACAAAATAGTACAAACGAATTTTCCTTTATTGAGAATGCTCATCAAAGCAATATCATCAATACTCGTTTTATTCGAGGGCCTACTGCTTAATTTTGGTATTCTATGTCCAAATATCAAATGCAATAATAATAAGATGAATCCTATATTTTTCTTGTTTTTGCATTCAAACCCAATTTCACGAATAAAATAAAAAAAATGAGTTTAACAAAATTCCTTCAATCTCTGTTCGGAAGTAAATCAACACGAGATATGAAATTAATTCTGCCTTTAGTAGAGAAAATTAAAGCAGCTTACCCCGAGATAAAAGCACTGAGCAACGATGAACTTCGTAATAAGACCAATGAGATAAAAAAATATGTTCAGGATGCAGGTAAAGAGGAAAGAGAAAAAATCACAGAGCTACGCTCTAATATTGAAGAAATTCCTATCGACGAGCGCGAAGATATCTTCAATCAGATAGATAAGCTCCATGAAGATGAACTTAAAAAATATGAAGATGCTTTGACCGAAGTTCTTCCCGTAGCTTACAGCATCGTTAAGGATACAGCACGCCGCCTTTCCGAAAATGAGGAGACAGTTGTTACAGCAACCAAATTTGACAGGGAACTGGCAAGCGATCCAAACAAAGATTTCATTACAATAGATGGTGACAAAGCTATATACCATAACACATGGACTGCCGGTGGCAATAAGATTACCTGGAATATGATCCACTACGATGTACAGCTTTTCGGAGGTATCGTTTTGCATCAAGGTAAGATTGCCGAGATGGCCACAGGTGAAGGTAAGACTCTCGTAGCTACACTTCCTGTTTTTCTGAATGCGTTAACTGGTAATGGTGTTCACATGGTCACCGTTAATGATTACCTGGCTAAACGTGACTCAGAATGGATGGGACCTCTGTACGAATTCAACGGTCTCTCTGTTGACTGCATTGATAAGCATCGTCCAAACTCTCCGGAACGGCGTAAAGCCTATCAGGCAGATATCACCTTTGGTACTAATAATGAATTTGGATTCGATTATCTCCGTGATAACATGGCTGTAAGCCCAGATGACCTGGTACAGCGTGAACATAACTATGCCATAGTCGATGAGGTTGACTCTGTGCTCATTGATGACGCCCGTACCCCTCTTATTATTTCCGGTCCTGTTCCAAAAGGAGACGATCAGATGTTTGAAGAGTACCAGCCTTTGGTTGAACGTCTTTATGAGGTGCAGCGTAAACAGGCTACGGAATACCTGGCAGATGCAAAACTAAAGATAACAGAGGGAACCAATAACAATGATCAGAAAACACTTGAGCAAGGTTTCCTGAGTCTTTTCCGTTCTCACAAGGCTCTTCCTAAGAATAAGCCGCTTATCAAATATTTATCAGAAGAAGGTATTAAAGCAGGGTTGCTGAAGACAGAAGAATTCTATATGGCCAACAACAACCGCGAGATGCCTAAGGCTGTAGAACCTCTTTATTTCGTTGTTGACGAAAAACTCAACAGCGCAGATCTTACTGACAAAGGTACAGACTGGCTGGCCAAACAGGTTAAAGACAAGACTCTGTTCGTATTGCCTGATATAACAGCCCAACTTTCTTCATTGGAAAATGAAAAAGGTCTCTCTGATCAGGAGCGTCTTGATAAGAAGGATGACCTTTTCAACCACTACGCTGTACAGAGCGAACGTGTCCATACCCTCCAGCAATTGTTGAAAGCCTATACCATGTTTAATAAGGATGACGAATATGTTGTCATGGACGGTGAAGTTAAGATTGTAGATGAACAAACTGGTCGTATCATGGAAGGGCGTCGCTGGAGTGACGGATTGCATCAGGCTATTGAAGCTAAGGAACATGTAAAAGTAGAAGCAGCTACACAAACCTTTGCAACCATCACCCTGCAAAATTACTTCCGTATGTATCATAAACTTGCAGGTATGACTGGTACTGCCAGTACAGAAGCCGGTGAGTTATGGGATATCTATAAGCTGGATGTTGTTGAAATTCCGACCAACCGCCCTATTATCCGTAAGGATCTTGACGATCGTGTCTACAAGACACAACGTGAAAAGTATAAAGCTGTCATTGATGAGGTCGAAGCCATGCGAGATGCTGGACGTCCAGTTCTTGTAGGTACAACCTCTGTAGAAATCAGTGAATTGCTGAGCAAGATGTTGAAGATGAGGAACATCCCTCACAATGTTTTGAATGCCAAACTTCATCAGAAGGAAGCACAAATCGTTGCTGAAGCCGGTCGTTCTGTCGACGGTAAGGGTGTGATCACCATTGCTACGAATATGGCAGGTCGTGGTACCGATATTAAACTGACACCGGAAGTCAAGGAAGCTGGAGGTCTTGCCATCATTGGTACAGAGCGCCATGAAAGCCGTCGTGTAGACCGTCAGTTGCGTGGTCGTTCAGGACGTCAGGGAGACCCAGGATCTTCTGTTTTCTATGTATCACTCGAAGATAAACTGATGCGGCTCTTCGCAAGCGAACGTATTGCCAAAGTTATGGACCGTCTCGGTTTTAAGGATGGCGAACGCATTGAGAGTCCAATGATAAGCAAAAGTATTGAGCGCGCCCAGAAGAAAGTCGAAGAAAACAACTTCGGTATCCGTAAACATCTGCTGGAATATGATGATGTCATGAATAAGCAGCGTACCGTAATCTATGAAAAGCGCCGTCACGCTTTGATGGGTGAACGTATTGGCATGGATATTAGTAATGTTATCTGGGACCGTGTACTTAACATTGTCATGAACAACAACTACAAGGACGCATCAGAGCAGTTCCTCAAAGTGCTGTCCATGGAAATACCTTTTGATGCTGACGAATATGAGAACAACAACAAAGAGGATGAAGCAGAACGCGCTTATCAGGAAGCTATTGCGTCCTTCAAGCGTAAAGCAGATCGAATCCAAAGTGTTGCATGGCCTATCATCAAAGAAGTTTATGAAAACCAGGGACAGATGTACGAACGCATCATGGTGCCTATCTCTGATGGTAAAGGTGTATATAATATTCCTTGCAATCTGAAAGAAGCTTATGACAGTGAAGCTAAAAGCGTCGTTAAACAGTTTGAAAAAGTCATCATGCTCCACATTATTGATGAGGAATGGAAAGAAAATCTCCGTCAGCTTGATGAACTCCGGCACTCCGTACAGAATGCTTCTTACGAACAAAAGGATCCGCTGTTAGTATTCAAACTTGAAAGTGTCAAGGCTTGGGATACCATGATTGACGAGATGAATACTCGTATTACCGGTATTCTCATGCGTGCTCAGATCCCTGATACACAGGAAGAAGTTCATGAAGCAGCACCAGAACAACACAGCCAACGCTATGTAGAACAAAAAGACGATATTGAAGCCGAGCAGGAACGCGCTGCACGCCAGGCTCAACGGGTTGCCAGAAATCAAGACACCCGTGAAGGCACTCCGGTTAACCATGTGCCATACCGTGCAGAAAAGACACCTCGTCCAAATGATCCATGCCCATGTGGAAGCGGCAAGAAATTCAAGAACTGCCATGGGAGAAATCTTTTCTAATGTAATTTGATATTCTATGAATATAGAAATCACAAACCTGATTAAGAATTTTGGGGATAAGACTGCTGTCAATATCCCCAACTTTTCTATTTTCCAGGGGCAGATTCTGGGACTGGTAGGTAATAATGGCGCAGGGAAGACTACGCTATTTCGACTACTTCTCGACCTTTTGGCTGCAGATAAAGGAAAAGTGGAATATACAGATGAGACTCAAAAATCAATAGATCCATCACAATCTGAACTTTGGAAAAAATGGACGGCGGCTTATATTGACGACGGATTTCTCATTGATTTCCTCACAACAGAGGAATACTTCGATTTTATCCGTAAGACAGGTGAAGAAGCAAAAAAGACGGAAGAAGGTGACACCGTCGGTTCAGATCATCTCGATTATGATGATTTTATAAAAGAATATCAAGATCGCTTTACTAACGGTGAAATATTCGATACTCATAAACTGATCCGTGATTTCTCTGCAGGAAATAAACAGAAAATAGGAATTCTCTCGACATTTCTCAATATGCCTAAAATTCTTATCCTTGATGAACCATTCAATTTTCTTGATCCGTCAAGCCAGAATATGCTTAAAGTCATGTTGAAAAAGTACAACGAAGAAACAGGAGCCACGATTATTGTATCCAGCCATAATCTGGAGCATATCACTGAAATATGTACTCGCGTCGTTCTTATGGAACATGGGAAAATTATCCAGGATATTGAAAATCATGACAGATCTGCAAAAGTAATACTTGAAAATTACTTTAAAGTAGCAGAATAATGACATCATTGCTTTTAGGTATTAAGTGTATCAAGTACCTGGAGATGAAGAGCCTAACCTCATCATTTCTAGGTATTTTTCATATATAGGTCACCTTGGCAACTCAGTTGCAATTTTATTCTTGTATCTTTGCACTAAAATAAAGATAAATTTAGGTATGAAACTTTCTGAATTAAAGACAGGAGAAAAGGGTGTCATTGTTAAGGTATCGGGACACGGGGGATTCCGGAAAAGAATCATTGAGATGGGATTCATTAAAGGTAAGATCGTAGAAGTCCTTCTTAATGCACCACTTAAGGATCCAGTAAAATACAGACTTATGGGATACGAGCTTTCACTCCGTCATAGTGAAGCCGATCTTATTGAAATTGTCTCACTCGAAGAAGCCAAAAAGATGAGGGCAAATATAAAACAAGAAGATCTCATCGGAAAAATTATAGACAATAAAGACCTTGACGAACAACCTCTGCAACCGCAAAACCAAGCTACCAGCCCTGATGACGAAGTTATGGAAGAAGAAGCGGATCGCCTCCACCATATTATCAATGTTGCCCTCGTCGGCAACCCTAACTGCGGCAAGACCTCATTATTTAATTTTGCATCAGGAGCACATGAACGTGTCGGCAACTATTCCGGTGTTACCGTTGATGCTAAATCCGGTCACGCAGAATTTGAAGGATATACATTTAACCTCGTTGACCTTCCCGGTACTTATTCTCTTTCAGCATATAGTCCCGAAGAACTATATGTGCGAAAACAACTTGTAGAAAAGACTCCGGATATCGTCATCAATGTCATAGACACCTCCAATCTTGAACGTAATTTATACCTCACCACCCAACTTATCGATATGCACATTCGCATGGTATGTGCCCTTAATATGTTTGATGAGGTCGATAAGCGAGGCGACAATATTGACTGTGACAAAATAGGACGTCTCTTCGGTGTCCCAATGATACCTACTTCTTTTCATAATGGAAAAGGTGTAAAAGAACTCTTTCATGAAATTATCCAAACCTATGAGGGGCAGGAAGGCGATGATCCTCATTTCCGTCATATCCATATCAACCACGGACATGAAATAGAACATGGCATTGAAGAGATGCAGGAACATCTGAAACAGGAAAATGATTTGCGGCACCGCTACTCTACACGATATCTGGCCATCAAACTATTGGAGAAAGACAAGGAGATAGAAAGATATATTTCTCTTCTTCCTGACGCTCAGGAGATTTTTAAGCATCGGGACAAGGCGGCAGCACGGGTAAAAGAAGAAACAGGGGAAGACAGTGAGACCGCAATTATGGATGCCAAATACGGTTTTATACACGGAGCCCTGCAGGAAGCCAATTATGAGACTGGTAATAAAAAAGACACTTATCAGACTACTCATATTCTCGATAATATACTGACAAACAAATATGTCGGTTTCCCGGTTTTTCTCTTTTTAATCTGGCTGATGTTTGAAACGACCTTCGTTCTCGGTCAATACCCGATGAACTGGATTGATGAAGGCGTTCACTGGCTAGGCAGTATGATTTCAACCTACATGCCGGATGGTCCGGTCAAAGCTATGCTTGCCGACGGAGTTATCGGTGGTGTGGGAGCTGTAATTGTTTTTCTGCCTCAGATTCTTATCCTCTATTTCTTTATCTCCTTTATGGAAGATTCCGGATATATGGCCCGTGCAGCTTTTATTATGGATAAATTAATGCACAAGATGGGACTCCATGGTAAATCTTTCATTCCTCTTATCATGGGATTCGGTTGCAATGTCCCTGCTGTAATGGCTACCCGGACAATAGAGAGCCGGCGTTCGCGGCTTGTTACTATGCTGGTATTACCGATGATGAGTTGCTCGGCCCGGCTTCCGATATATGTTATGATAACAGGTACTTTCTTTGCTGTCAAATATCGTTCACTCGTTATGGTTTCTCTCTATGCCATTGGTGTTTTCATGGCAATTATCATGAGTAGAATATTCACGAAGCATGTCATCAAGGGTGAAGATACACCATTTGTCATGGAACTTCCTCCTTATAGATTTCCCACATGGAAGGCTATATTTCGCCATACATGGGAAAAAGGCAAACAATACCTGAAGAAGATGGGTGGTATTATCCTCGTTGCCAGTATTATTGTCTGGGCTCTGGAATATTTTCCTCATCATGAGGACCTCAATCCACAGCAACAACAGGAACAAAGTTTTATCGGACATATCGGAAGAGCTATAGAACCTGTTTTCACTCCCCAAAACTTTAACTGGAAACTTGACGTTGGTCTGGTCGCCGGTGTCGGTGCCAAGGAAATTGTTGCCAGCACTATGGGAGTACTCTATACCGGTAATGACAGTCATGGCAATAATAACAACAGTGACGCCCAGAAATACGAGCGCCTACATAAACAGATTGTCAGCGACGTCATTCAAAGCGGGACTGATCCGTCGATAGCAGAGTCAGTATCTTCTCTCACAGCTTATTGCTATTTGCTTTTTGTGTTGCTCTATTTCCCTTGTATTGCAACTATAGCAGCAATAAAGGGAGAGACAGGATCATGGAAATGGGCTCTCTTCGCTGCGGGCTACACCACCTGTCTGGCTTGGGTCGTTTCTGCTGCCGTATTTAGAATAGGCATACTGTTTATATAGTATTTTAACAAAAACAATAAAGTAAAAAGGGCTGGCAAAATCTATGAATTTTGCCAGCCCTTTCCAAGTATAAATAAAAAGTATTAACCCAAATATTTCATCAAGACTTTAGAATAACCTGATTCCCGGAGTTTCAAAACACTTTTCTCACGAATCTGACGAACACGTTCACGGGTAAGTCCCATTTGGTCACCAATTTCTTCAAGTCCTTTCTCATGACATCCGATACCGAAACATTCGCAAAGGATTTTGATTTCACGTTCTTTCAATACATTTCTGAGTACAGAGCCCAATTCCTGAGCCATACTGTCATGATCAACTTTTCGGTCTGTACGGGTATCCTCACCACCAGCCATAACATCAACCATACTGTTTTCCTCTCCATCTTGAAAAGGAGCATCAATACTCGTGTGATGATTATCGGCTTTAATACTCTGTTCAATCTTTTCTTCGTCAATACCTGTAATACGCGAAATTTCCTGAACACTAGGCCTACGCTGATTATCTTGCTCAAATTTACTTATCGTAGCATTAATCTTGGACAAAGCTCCTACCTGGTTCAGCGGCAACCTGACAATACGACTCTGCTCTGCAATAGCTTGAAGAATACTCTGGCGAATCCACCATACTGCATAAGAAATAAATTTGAAACCACGTGTTTCATCAAACTTTTCAGCAGCTTTTACTAATCCTATATTCCCTTCATCAATCAAATCCGTCAAGGATAATCCCTGATGTTGATATTGCTTGGCAACAGAAACAACAAAGCGCAAATTAGCCCTCACAAGTTTATCCTTGGCCCTCTCGCCTGCACGTCCGCCTTTACGAATGGCTTGTGCCAGTTCAATCTCCTGATCAATAGAGATCATCGGCTCATGGCTGATTTCTGCAAGATACTTGTCCAGGGCCTCACTAGAACGATTAGTGATGCTCTTACTGATTTTAAGCTGTCTCATTCTTACTCTTTTTACCTTATTATTTTGATTTAGACGACCTATACCTATTTTCAAGCCAGTCTTTTTTATTTTTGCAAACAGTATGCAAAGATACAAAAAAATAATTAGAATTTGATCATTTCCAACAATTTTTGGTTCAATCAGCACATTATTATTTTTTTTTTATATCTTTGCACACATAACAATGAAATCAAAAAAAATTGTAAATAATATATCTAAAGTTATCATGTCCTTTCTTTTGGGAGGGCTTATCCTTTACTGGATGTATCGGGGCTTTAACTTTAAGAAAATGGAATATGTCCTCTTCCATGAAATGAACTGGACATGGATGTTGCTGTCCTTTCCTTTTGGCATCCTTGCCCAGATGTTCAGAGGCTGGCGATGGAGACAAGCTCTGGAACCTGTCAATGAGCATTCCAGGGCTTCTGTCAGAATTAATTCGATCTTCATTTCTTATGCAGCCAGTCTGGTAATCCCCCGTATAGGAGAATTTGCCCGTTGTGGTATTCTAAAACGATATGATCAGATTTCCTTTCCTAAATCTTTAGGTACTGTTGTCACAGAACGGGCTATTGACTCTCTGCTGGTAATAATGATAGCCTTAGTTACCATCCTCTCACAGGCATCTGTCTTCAAGGTGTTTTTCACTAAGACTGGTACCAGTATGGAATCCATCTTTCGCCATTTCTCTTTGACCGGATATATTGTTACAGGTATTTGTGCCTTTGCAGCGATCCTCCTCATCTGGTACCTGCTGAAGCGACTGGCAATTTACGAAAAAGTAAAAACAACTTTCAGTGGTATTCTGTCAGGAGTAATGTCCCTGAAAAACGTACGCAACGTACCTCTTTTTATTCTTTTTACTCTCTCTATCTGGATAAGCTATTTTCTACATTACTATCTTACCTTTTTCTGTTTTGATGCGACCGCACACCTTTCTATTATGTGTGCAATGGTGACATTTATCGTCGGAAGTATTGCTGTCATCGTACCCACACCTAATGGAGCCGGTCCCTGGCATTTTGCAGTCAAGACTATGCTTATCCTTTACGGAGTCCACGAAAGTGACGCTCTCTATTTTGTACTTATAGTTCACAGCATACAAACTCTTCTTGTTGTCGTGCTGGGTATATATGGATGGCTGGCCCTTTCATTTACTAAGATCAAACAAATAAAATAATATAGGCTTATGAACGAGATTAAAAAACTGAATCCGGAAGAAATATGGCGTAATTTTGACGCTCTGACACAGATACCACGTCCCTCCGGACATTTAGAAAAAGTTCAGCAGTTTCTTCTTGACTTTGCAAAAAAAGCAGGCGTAAAGGCTTTCAAGGATGCTGGTAATAACATCTATATGCATAAACCGGCCACTCCTGGCATGGAAAACTGCAAGGGTGTAATTCTGCAAGCCCATATGGATATGGTTCCACAAAAATCATCCGCCAGCACACATAATTTTGAGACAGATCCTATTGAAACTTACATTGACGGCGAATGGGTAAAAGCTAAAGAAACAACTCTTGGCAGTGACGACGGTATCGGAGTCGCCACTATCATGGCTGTTATGGAAAGTAAAGAATTACGACACGGTCCTGTTGAAGCACTCATCACAGCTGATGAAGAAACAGGAATGTATGGTGCCAACGACCTGCCAAAAGGCGAGTTGCAAGGAGATATTCTTCTCAACCTCGACTCCGAGACATGGGGAAATTTCGTCATTGGTAGTGCCGGAGGTATTGACGTAACGGCAGAAATGACTTACAAGGATATTCCGGTCCGTGAAGGTGACCGGGCTCTCAAAATAACCCTGAAAGGACTTAAAGGTGGTCACTCCGG
>DMYZ01000195.1 GCA_003483565.1 Prevotella sp. | reverse complement strand
AAACTTACTTTGCAGTACAGACACGAAAAGCTGAACTCATCGAGCAGCGTCTTATGGAAATAGAACGTGTCAAAGCACGTACAAAACTACAGGAGACAGAAAAACATCTTTCCGGGATCCTGTATGAACGTGGGATTGATAGCAAAGGGTTCGCCATGATCCGTTCCAAAGGAGACCAGGCACTATTCCAGTTAAACACCCTGCAGATGAAACACAAGATGGGTGTTCCAGACAAGCGCCCCGTTGCCGACTTCCTTCCTACCATCAGCATTAAAGCCAAGGACTTCGCAGCCGAAATGACCAATGTCAATGTGCAACAGAAGAATCTGTACGGTGAAGGACAGATTGCTACGGAACATGTGGATAACAATAAGGCTGTTCGGAAAATGATGATTGACCGCGGCATTGTGCCAGAGAACCTGCCCCCTGCCGAAGATGTCAAGAAGGTCGAAAGGCGGTTGGCTAGTGAGGAGAAAAAGGCTTTGGAAAACAAGAACAACAAAGGCAAGAAAAAGAAATAATCATCCCCTCTATATACAGGCCTACCATCAGACAGTTAGTTCAACATAAAATGCTAACTACAAACTCAAGACTTAAGACAAAATAGGCTATGGTACCGATTAGTGCGCTATCGTCAGATAAGGAATTCTTCCATAGACCACCCACTTATAGTTACAGGAGAAATACGAAAGTATACCAAACGATGGAAATTAAGAGCACTCTTTAATTATTACCTAATTCGAAAGTAGAATAGCAATGCTCAAATTGATCAGCTAGAGTATTCATCTCACGATCAGCAATTGACACACATTTAAGGTTACTATATGTCTCATCTACATTAAAAAGTTCCTTATAAGAATTATAAGATTGCTTGAGTTCTTCTTCCGTTTGACCCTTATTAAAAAACAACTTTAAAAATGAACACAACACACTGATATCTTTAGAATAAAAAAAGTTAGATATAAATTTATTGTACTCATCCTGATGATATTGTTTAAACCATGGATAAAACAATTTTAAAGTTTGACCTTCCATTCTCAATTGCAGAAGTATTGATTGTGTAGTTGTAGTATTAGAACTATACCAACCAGACAAATAATCAGCAACAAACATTTTAAAGTCTTCTATTCCACCATCTCCTCCTTCATCATAATAGCAAGACAAAATAGATATATAAAAGTCAAATTTTACGATATGCCCAATTTCTGTCAAACTACTCTTCTGCATTTCAAATACTGGAACTTTCATCAAATTAAGAATTCGTATAATTTCCTTATCCCAACGTACCGGAAAATCCCCCCAAGTTGATGCATTAAGACTATATTTATCACTAAATATTGCTACAGCAATAGCCAACCTATTCAACATTTCAGTTGATTTTTGAACCAGAGAATCTTTACTTGCAATCCAATGAAGTGCAATCTTTAATTTATCATTATCTATACCTCCATACATCTGATACATTTTATTTGCAATTTTTTCTGCATTAGTATCCTGATCTACTATCAATTCTGATAAGCTCTGAACATTTTCATACTCTTTCGAAGATTCATCGGCTATTTCATAAACGAAATACCGATCAAAAAACTCTGTACATAATGATCGACTCGTCTCTTGAAGATTAAACGGAGGAAAACCTAACAGCCGTCTTATAACATTATCATATTGATTATCATAATTTAAGTTCTTCTTTAAATCTTCATAAAAAGGCTCCCTATTATAATAAGCCATATCTGGATTAACAACTATCTCCTTCGAAACAAGCCTCTTCTTATTATTTCGTATCATTTGGTACATTGCAGGAGAGAGTACCTTTAAAGCCTGAAGAATACAAAAATCCGGGACATCTACATTTTCATACACCAAGGGAAGATAAGCCCACAAAATATTCGAGATCAATACAATCTCGCGCGCAGAATCTAGAACTGGTTCAATAAATAGTCTACGATCCATTTTAATAGCTTCTATATTATCGTTACTCAAAGAACATTGCTCAAATAAAGGAGTAATTCGCTCCATTAAACTATTATATAAACGATAAGATGGTATCTTAGGCAGTTCTATCTGTAATTGGAATATTTTTTCTAGAAAATCATAACCACTGTTTTTATTATCTTCCTCATCATATTCTGTATTTAGGGAACGGGCAACCATATCCTTATCCATTGCCACAATATATATCGTATTATGGAAATTAGCAGTATGTTTAATCAAATTCAGAACAGAATGAAGCTCCTGCTTATCAAGACGATCAAGATCATCAATGAATATCACATAGTGTTTTTTCGATTTATCTATAGCATTATCAATATCTTTTTTCAGTTCCGATACAGATTTACTATTATCAACTTTGGAAAAAGCATTTACACATTTATTAAACATTTTTATAATACCACCAACAATAGGATGCATCGATAAAGCTGCAATTTTTGAAAGCCCACTCAACCCCAAAGAGACTATAGGAGCATACTTTTTAATAACTCCTGCAAGTTTTTTATCTGGGCTTTGGTTTGAGATCGTGCGAAAGAAATCCAAATATAACGATTCATCATCCTTAAAGAACCAAGGATTGAATTCTGCAATAATTATATTATCCTTTTGATTCAATAATTTTTGCTTAATAAAATTGAGCACAGTAGTTTTACCTTCTCCCCATTTTCCAAAGATTCCAATATTAAAACAGTTTTCGTTTTGTGTACAAAGATTATTGATAACCTTTACCACAGTATTAACAATGGGCTCACGATGAAAAGCATCATCCTTAATTTCAGACAATGGTGTATCTTTACTAACATTAATCTCCATAAATCAAGCCTTAATTATTTTCACGAAGCCTATTAAGGACAAAACATCTACAAGGCATCTTTACATTTATATACCAACACGTGTCATAGTAGTTACCATGGCACGTGTATAAAGAATTACTTTTTACATTTACCTTTTTTGGCACGTCCTACCTTAATCTTTTCTATTACAGTCGACTTTGGACGCTTTTTAGCCTCATTAATTGGAATAAATCGGCCAGTTATAGCATCTCTACCTATTTTCTTTATTTTTGGCATGACCTTTATTATTATAATACCTCCATAACGATTTGTTAACTTCACCGGAAATCACCAATTATCTGATTGATTAAGATTTAATATCTTATTTATCAATCCATTTAGTGTATTATTAAAATCATCAATTGTTGATTGTTTTTTAGGGTTTGGCTGACCTTTCTTAAATACATTTTGTGCTTTAAGCCATCCGCTAAAGGGGTGAATATCCGGGGTGTCATCCGTAAAAAATCTTGTTATCTTGGGGGCTTCCACCCTTATCTTCCCATCTTTAAATTGAAATTGCAAATTATACTGTATTGAAAATACGGTTTTCAATCCCATGAAAGATTTAAGAATGACACAATTTTCAGAAATACCATTAATGGAAATTATGTCATTCTCAATTTTACTTATCACATCTTTAGGAGATACATATAACTTTGTAACATTTGCTAAAACTTTATTATATAGTTTAACTTGTGATAAGGAATCTTGATATACAAAAAAAGTTGCTCCATTTTCTAAATAAAAGTTCCCATCACTTCGCAATTTAAAATTCGAATTTTGAGCATTGCAAACAACTACTAATAATGTCATCAAGAAAAATAATACAGTTTTTTTCATGTTCTTAAATTTTAATAGATTCCTACAAAATTAACAAAAATCTATTAATGCAAATTCAGATTATTAGAATTTTATAATTTCGAAAATGTTAAACTTGTTTAATGCCTACTTCTTTAGCCAGCCATTTCTCCAAGCATTTTCCATTGGCAAAATCAGAGCATCAATCCACCTCTAAATTTATAGAACAAGAAGTTTCTGAGACGCAGAATTTTGCTGTGTCAGAGCTAACATACTATGGAGAGGTACAATATTATCACATTTGCTTTATACTCAAACGATAAACATTAGAAGGATCTATATCCATCTTATAATATTTAACTTCGTCTCCTGCTACTTTTTTGATCAAGGCGATATCCGAGTCAGTGCATCGGTATCCAAAATAAATCGCATCTATTTGAGAGTCAAGATCAAGTTTTATTTGGAAATAATCTTCTTCACAAGTCGGATCATAACTTATAAACCTAACTTCATTCTCATACTTCCATTCATAAGACTTAGTCGTAAATAATTGATTATAGTCCATTTCAGAAACTACTATATCAATTTTATTACGAACCTTATTATAACTTATTCTTTTAAGGAAGTAGTGTCTATATTGATCTTTATCAGAATGATCTATCATGCCTTTTGAAAATTTATATCTTATACAAAAACCTTTGTGATTATCAGCATAATGTGACCACATCGTAACTTTTCTGATAACAGAATTATCCTTTGTTAGCTTTTTATTTCCAACAAATGATCTAACCCTAAAATATCGATATGAATCAACAAGAGATTTTATGTGTTTCTTACGGCTACTTGTTTTATTGAAATTTCCATAAGTAGCCCAATGCTGGTACAGACTATCTAAAGGATCATTCATAACACTGGGATTGCACACTGTTATTGAGTTTGTAGCTATATCTGATAAAGCATAAGTATTTGTTTGTCTAAATGAATAGACGTAAGCGCATGCCATTCCAGAAAAATCAGATTGGGATATTGTTGAATAGTACCTACTCCTTTTATAAAATTGAAGAGATTTTTCATTGTCATCTAACTCTGCGTAAATTTCAGCTGCCAAATCATATTCCACTTTCTTTAAAGTATAGGTATCTATTCTTTTATCTGCCAACACAAACAAATGCGATGAGTGAGGCTTCGTTTTATTAGATATCCTTTCTATCTCTGTTTTTGCCCGAGTGTACTCCTTTTTAAAGAAATAATATTTAGCTCTAAGAAAAATAGCAAATTCAAAATCATCATATTTAGAGTTAAAAATAATGTCTTCGTATGCTTCTTCATCAATATTATGTTCATAATATTTTTCATCCGTATCTTCTAAATCACATATTAAGTTTTCCTTTAAATCCATGACATTACGATAAAATCCGATTAAACTTTTATTTCGAATCCTCATTAACAAAAGTATGATGATATTCGTTTGCAGATAGCACTGTATTGTAACCACCTATCTGTTCTTCCTGATGGCGATTAATACCTGTATATTCGAGGCTGGAATCTTCATAGCGCTTAAACTTGAAAACAGCATCATTCATCAATGGAGCATTAAAGACTCCGAGAGTAACCAACAATTCAAAAT
>DMYZ01000146.1:1903-2776 GCA_003483565.1 Prevotella sp. | reverse complement strand
CATCCGTCCGTTCAGTGGCTATGTCGTTGACCGTTTTAACCGTAAGAAAGTACTGATGATCTGTGTGTTTGCTTTTGCTGCCTGTTTTGCAGGCTATCTTGTAGCTGGTACTTTACTGATGTTTGGTATAGTGCGAACAGTACATGGAGGGCCTTTTGGGGCAGCAACGGTAGCAAACAGTACGGCCGCAATAGACGTACTTCCTTCTTCCAGACGTACTGAGGGACTGGGCTACTATGGGCTGAGCAATAATCTGGCAATGGCCGTAGCACCTTCAATCGGTATTTATATTTATGAAGTATGTCACGATTTTAGAGTTCTTTTCTGGATTGCTTTAGTCGTTGCAATCATAGGGCTCTTCATTGATGCATCAGTCAAAATACCAGTTAATGAAATAGTCAGGAGCAAAGGTAAGATATCACTTGACCGTTTCTTCTTGACACGGGCGTGGCTGTTGGCCGTTAATATTGCCCTGTTTGGCTTTTGTTTTGGCGTGTTGAGCAACTATCTGGCCATTTATTCGAAGGATGTCATGGGCATTACCAGTGGGACCGGGACTTATTTTGCCCTTCTTTCTGTCGGACTTTTCAGCTCTCGTCTTCAAGGAGCAAAGGCATTGCGACAGGGAAGAGTTACGCACAATGCAGCTTATGGAATGTGTATTGCACTTATCGGTTATACGCTTTTTGTCGCCTGTCCGAATCGTGTCGGTTATTATCTATCAGCCTGTCTTATCGGTCTGGGTAATGGACACATGTATCCCGCTTTCCTTAATATGTTTGTAGCTACAGCCCGTCATGATCAGCGAGGAACTGCCAATTCCTCTATTCTTACTTCCTGGGATCTTGGATTTGGAATAGGGATTCTGCTTGG
>DMYZ01000146.1:0-1765 GCA_003483565.1 Prevotella sp. | reverse complement strand
GCCGACAATGCTTTGGGAGTGATACTCTTTTTCCTGATAACGAAACGGTTTTTCCTCAAGAGAAGACTCGAACCAATCTGTTAGTTAAAGGAAAAGGTGTTTGGCAAAGATACGAATACAGAAAAACACCGATTTGATCGTTCATACATTCGAATTGACCTTTTTTATGTTTACTTCTTTTTTCAGATGATAGTAAAGCCATGTAAAGGCAGGAATAAGAAACAGATCAGCCATGCACCAGGCTACAGGGTCACCATAACATACTCCCAGAAATCTCAAAGCCGGAACCAGCCAGATGCTCACCCCGCAGCGGGCGATCATTTCCATTACTCCGCTCATCATGGAAAGATTGGAATAGCCAAGTCCCTGGATGGAATAACGTAAGATGGTTAAAATGCCCAGAGCCGGGTAAAAATAGTTGGCTATTCTCATGAACAAGGCTGCATTCGTGATGACAGCTGTCTCACCGGATTTTACGAAGAGACTCATCATGTCATCTGCAAAAGGATAGATGACAAGGATGGTGAAAATGAAATAAACCAACATGATCTTAATGGCCGAGCGTACTCCTAAGGCAACTCTATGAGTGTCCTTAGCTCCGATATTCTGCCCACAGTAAGTTGCCATCGCTACACCAATATTCTCAAAGACACAAGTAAAAAGGTATTTGATACGCATGGAAGCGGTAAAAGCAGCTACATACATAGTGCCTAAGGCATTGTTGGCACTCTGCAACATAATGATGCCGATACCGGTAATGGAGAATTGTAATCCCATAGGGACACCGTTGTTGAGGAGGATACTGATTCGTTTATTGTCATATCGCCGTTCTTCTCCCTGAGGAATGAGAATATGCAATTTCTTCTTGATATAGAACCAACAGAGTAAGGCGGCAAAAGCCTGAGAAATCATGGTTGCCAGTCCTGCTCCTGCTACTCCCATGCCTAAGAGTATAATCAGGATGATATCCAGGATAATGTTCAGAAATGATGATATGATCAGGAAATAGAATGGCTCCCTGGAATTGCCAAGTGAACGAATGAAACCTGAAAAGAGATTATAGGAGAAAATGAATGGGATAGACAAGAGTTGCAGCAGGAGGAATATATATGCATCGTGAAAGATGCCTTCCGGAGTATTCACAATCTTGAGAAGTTTACTGCAGAAGATGCAGGCCAGAAAAGTAATAACAATGATAAAGACAATGCTGATACGGAGAGCATTACTTACGTATGATCTCATCTTAGTATAGTCCTTTGCTCCGAAAGACTGAGCTATAGGAATGGCAAAGCCGGAACAGCATCCATTGCAGAATCCCAATATCAGAAACATAATCGATGAAGAGGCTCCTACTGCGGCGAGTGCATTTACGCCGATCCATCTACCGACAATCGCTGCGTCAATGATCAGGTACATCTGCTGTAGAATATATCCGAAAATGAGAGGTATAGCAAATTTCAGGATTCCTCTTGTTGGGGAACCCACAGTCATATCATTTGTATTTGTCATGTTCTTATCTGCTGAGAGTCATAGAAGATAACTCACATCTTAATCATCCTGGTTGTGTCGAATTCGTACTATTTGTGTTGTTGATTAGCTGTTAGGATTTGCTAAATATGTTTTTGAAAAAGAAAGACATCTCAATTTTCCTGTAATTGTCGAATGTGTATCATCTTCTGTTTTCTGCTCATAGAATAAGTACTACTCCGCTGATCGACATAATCCAAAAGGGTAAAAGCCTTGTCCAGAAGAAGGTCACGTAAAG
>DMYZ01000150.1:8404-31557 GCA_003483565.1 Prevotella sp. | reverse complement strand
GGACCTAAATTTTTAATACAAAAGGGCTGAAATACCTCTTCATTAAAGAAAAAGTATTTATTATACATTTCATAAGAAATACGAAATAAAACAGATAAAAAGTTGACGTTAATATATTTTTTAAGTATCTTTGCAAACTGTAGATATTAAAACAAGAATAAGAAATGCCAGAAATATCTGTACGCGGACTAGAAATGCCGGAATCGCCAATCCGGAAATTGGCTCCTTTGGCTAATGCTGCCAAAGAACGCGGCATTAAAGTTTATCATTTGAATATTGGTCAGCCTGATCTTCCCACCCCACAATGTGGATTAGATGCGCTGAAAAATATCAATCGAAAAATCTTGGAATATTCTCCATCCCAAGGTTATCTAAGCTACCGAAAAAAACTGGTAAAATATTATGCAAAATATAATATTAATATAACAGCTGATGATATTATCATCACTGCGGGCGGAAGTGAAGCCGTACTCTTTGCTTTTATGAGTTGCCTGAACCCAGGCGATGAGATCATTGTTCCGGAACCAGCATATGCTAATTATATGGCATTTGCTATTGCTGCAGGTGCAAAAATCAGAACAATAGCTACCAGTATTGATGAGGGGTTTGCTCTTCCTCGTGTAGAGAAATTTGAAGAACTGATTAATGAGCGTACAAGAGCTATTATGATCTGCAATCCAAATAATCCTACCGGTTATCTTTATACCCGCAGAGAAATGAATCAAATCCGCGACTTAGTCAAAAAATATGATCTTTATCTGTTTTCTGATGAGGTATATCGTGAATATATCTATACAGGTTCACCCTATATATCCTGCATGCACTTGGAAGGTCTTGAGAACAATGCTATTCTAATTGACTCCGTTTCCAAGCGTTATTCAGAATGTGGTATTCGTATCGGTGCATTAATCACTAAGAACGGAGAGGTACGCAAGGCGGTCATGAAATTTTGCCAGGCTCGTCTTTCCCCTCCTCTTATTGGTCAAATAGTAGCAGAAGCTTCACTTGATGCACCAGAAGAATACTATAGAGAAGTTTATGATGAATACGTAGAAAGAAGAAAATGCTTGATAGACGGACTAAACCGCATACCTGGTGTTTACTCACCAATTCCTATGGGGGCATTCTACACTGTAGCAAAACTTCCAATAGACGATTCGGAAAAATTCTGCCGTTGGTGTCTTGAAACATTTAATTACGAAGGTGAAACTATCATGATGGCTCCAGCTTCAGGTTTCTATACTACACCAGGTTCTGGAAGGAACCAGGTAAGAATGGCTTACGTTCTCAAGAAAGAAGATCTACAGCGTGCACTGTTTATACTAAAAAAAGCTCTTGAGGTCTATCCCGGTCGTGTCGAGGAATAATTGACTGAACAAAATAAATAATTCAGTACGATGAATTTACCATTATTTATTGCCAAAAGGATATATCTAGATAAAGGCGACAAGCAAAAGGTATCCCATCCTGCTATTCGTATTGCTACAGCAGGAGTTGCCATTGGCTTAGCTGTCATGATTATATCCGTATGTGTAGTTCTTGGATTCAAACACTCTATAAGGAATAAGGTTATTGGATTCGGGAGCCATATTCAGGTCGGTAATTTTATGACTCTCAATTCTCAGGGAGCAGAACAATATCCTGTTGTAATGAATGATTCTATGATCCAAATACTAAAAAATATATCTGGAGTAAAATCAGTTCAGCGTTTTGCATATAAACAAGGCATATTAAAGACAGACAAAGATTTTCTTGGAGTAAATTTTAAAGGTGTTGGCCCGGAATGGGATTCTACATTTATTCACAATAATATGGTTGAAGGGTCTATTCCCCATTTTGATGATAAAAGCAGCCATAACAAAATTCTTGTATCCAAGATTATGGCAGACAAGCTCCACTTAAAGTCCGGAGAAAAGATTTTTTCATATTTTCTTGATGCTAATGGTGTACGAACTCGAAGATTTACAATCAGTGGAATATATAATACTAACTTAAAAAAATACGATGAGACCATATGTTTCTGTGATCTCTATACTGCCATTAAGCTCAATGGATGGGATACTGATCAAGCCAGTGGCGCAGAATTAACCGTAAAAGACTTTGACAAACTAAACCAAACGTCTAATAATGTCATTAATAAAGTTAACAAGACTGTAGACAAATATGGTGAGACCTACTCAAGTGCAACGATTACAGAGCTTAATCCTCAAATTTTTGCGTGGCTCGGATTAATGGATCTGAATGTATGGGTCATTTTGGGACTAATGCTTGCTGTAGCAGGAGTAACAATGATCTCCGGTCTGCTCATCATTATTCTTGAGCGAACTAATATGATTGGTATACTTAAAGCACTGGGAGCACAAAACAAAACTATACGCCACACCTTTCTTTGGTTCGCTGTCTTTATTATCGGACGAGGACTTATTATTGGTAACATTCTTGGTATTGGTTTACTAGTATTACAGCGTCACACAGGATTGATAACCCTAGACCCTGCTACCTATTATGTGAGTACTGTACCCGTAGAGTTTAATTGGATTCTCATCCTTCTCATTAATCTGGCAACATTATTTATCAGTACCTTCATATTGATAGCACCAAGTTATCTTATCAGCCATATCCATCCGGCAAAAAGTATGAGATATGAATAAAAACAGGTTATTTTAGTACCATTTTTAAAAAACCGCACATAAAGTTTGGAAATGTGTAGATTAAGAATTATCTTTGCACAAAAATTTGATTTTTGTGCAATGGAACATATACCAAGCTTTAACTTACTGATCAGGAAAAGTATCATAGACAATTGGAACTTGGATGCCCTTACAGATTATAAGGGCATAACTCTGCAATATCACGATGTAGCTCGTAAAATTGAAAAACTTCATATTTTATTTAAGGAAAGTGGAGTCAAAAAAGGTGACAAGATAGCTCTATGTGGAAGAAACAGTGCCAATTGGGCCATAGTCTTTCTGGCAACACTCACCTATGGTGCTATAATAGTACCCATACAACATGAATTTACTGCGGGACAAATCCATAATATAGTCAATCACAGCGAAGCCAAACTTCTTTTTGCCGGTGATGTGGTATCAACTCAGGTTGACCCAGAAGAAATGCCAGAATTGCAAGGTATCATTTATATTCCAGATTATTCCCTCTTTTATTGTAATTCTGAAAAACTTTCTTATGCACGAGAACATCTCAACGAAATGTATGGTCATAAGTATCCTAAATATTTTCGTAAAGAGCATGTTGCCTATTATGAAGATCAGTCTGAGGAATTAGCAATGATAAATTATACCAGCGGTACTACTGGATTTTCTAAGGGCGTTATGCTGCCGTATCGTGCACTATGGAGTAATATTGATTTCCTTTTGAAGAATATAGGAAACCATCTTTCTGAGAATTGCGATATTCTTGCTATTCTACCAATGGCCCACATGTATGGACTATCTTGTGAATTTCTCTTTAGCTTCATTGCAGGTAATCACACCTATTTTCTTACTCGTCTCCCAAGTCCGACAATCATTCATGAAGCATTTCAGGAAATCCATCCAGCTCTCATCGTTGCGGTGCCCCTTATCATTGAAAAAATTGTACGTAAAAAAATTATGCCTCAACTACAGACCAACCGCATGAAACTATTGAAAAACATGCCAATGATCAAGAAAAAAATAAACGAGAAGATTCTCGAATATGTCAAGGATGAATTTGGTGGAAATGCATATGAGATCGTAGTAGGCGGTGCCGGACTTAACCCAGAGATTGAAAAATTCTTTAATAATATAAACTTTCCTATTACAGTCGGTTATGGTACTACAGAGACAGCACCGCTGATATCTATGTCTGACTGGAAACAATTTGAGCCCGGAAGTTGCGGCGCAGCAGTTGATCGGATGGAAGTAAAAATAGCCAGTGATGATCCAGAAAATATACCTGGCGAAATTCTCACCCGAGGTTTGAACGTCATGCAAGGTTATTTTAAGAATCCAGAAGCAACCAAAGCTGCATTTAACGAGGAGGGATGGTTCCGTACGGGAGACCTGGCAACAATGGACAAAAATGGTTTTATCTTTATCAAAGGGCGCATAAAAAATATTCTTTTGGGATCTAATGGCCAAAATGTTTATCCTGAAGAAATTGAAAATAAACTTAATTCGATGGCTATGGTGAATGAAAGCTTGATTTTTCAAAAAGATGACAAACTGATAGGCTTAGTGTATCCGGACATGGAAGAAGCTAAGCTAATGGGATTCACTCAAACGGATTTAATAAATATTATGGAACAGAACCGAGCAGAACTCAACAAGCAACTACCGGCTTTCTGCAAAATTTCTAAAATTCATCTACAAGAGGAAGAATTTAAAAAGACTCCTAAAAAAAGTATTAAACGATACTTATATCAATAATCTGTCTAAAAAAGACAGATTAATCAAACATAACAAACTAGAACAAATCTGATATGGAGAAAATTAATATCCCTAGTTTTAATGAATTAATACAAAAGAGCATACTATCCCATTGGGATCAGGATGCACTTACTGATTATAAAGGCATCACTCTGCAATACCACGATGTAGCCCGCAAGATAGAAAAATTACATATTTTATTTGAGAACAGCGGCGTTGTCAAAGGAGATAAGATTGCCCTTTGTGGCAGGAATAGTTCCAGCTGGGGAGCCGCATTCTTGGCAATCCTCACTTATGGAGCCATCGCTGTGCCTATTTTGCATGAGTTTGTACCAGAACAAATTCATAATATTGTTAATCACAGTGATGCAAAACTACTCTTTGCTGGTGATGTTGTTGCTACCCAGATAGATCCAACAAAAATGCCGGAACTGGAAGGAATTATCTATATTCCGGATTATTCCCTTATCATATCCAGAACTGACAAACTAACTTATGCCCGTGAACATCTCAATGAGATATTCGGACATAAATATCCTAAATATTTTCGTAAAGAGCATGTTCACTATTATATTGAACAAAATCCTGAAGAATTAGCCGTCATCAATTATACTAGCGGAACAACTGGTTTCTCCAAAGGTGTTATGATTCCTTATAGGGCTCTTTGGAGTAATGTTGATTTTGCAGAANNCCTAGTCCGATTATTGTTGCTGAAGCTTTTAGTAATATCCGCCCGAAAATCATAATTTCCGTCCCTTTAATTATTGAAAAAATCATCCGTAAAAAGGTCTTTCCAAAAATTCAGAACAATAAAATACGTATGTTACTTCATATGCCAGTCATCAGCACGAAAGTTAAAGAAAAAATTTGTGAACAAGTGACACAAGCTTTTGGAGGGCAATTCTATGAAATTATCATTGGTGGAGCAGCTTTCAATCAGGAAATTGAATCTTTCTTGAATCAGATCAAGTTCCACTATACCGTAGGATATGGTGCCACAGAAACGGCACCGATCATGTGTTACGCTGATTATAAAACTTATGTAAAAGGAAGCTGTGGTCGCGCTGCTCTTCACATGAAGATAAAAATAGACAGTGAAGATCCGGAAAATATTCCTGGAGAAATACTAGCTAAAGGGCCAAATGTTATGCTTGGTTATTACAAAAACGAAGAAGCCACAGCATCTGCCATTGATAAAAATGGCTGGTATCATACTGGTGATCTTGGCATGATGGATGGTGATGGAAATATTTTTATCAAAGGACGTATAAAAAATATGCTCCTTGGCCCTAGTGGGCAAAATATCTATCCGGAAGAAATTGAAGATAAACTGAACTCGCTGGCTTTGGTTAACGAGAGCGTGATCATCCAGGAAGGCAATAAACTTGTCGGTTTAGTTTACCCAGACTTTGATGAAAGTAAATCAATGGGATTCAACGACACAGACATAAAGAACATCATGGAGCAGGATCGCGAACAATTAAATTCAATGCTGCCACATTATTGTAAGATATCAGAAATTAGAATCCACCAAGAAGAATTCGAAAAGACACCAAAAAGAAGTATCAAACGATACCTATATCAAAAATAAGAATATCCCTTCCGTTGAACATAAGGTTACGCATAATGCCAACACCAATTGTTTAACGGAAAGGAATAAAATACTTATATCAGATATTGTCTCTTGGTATAAGTTTCGTCTAATAAAATCTTACCTGTCGTAAGGGAACGGGCTAAATAACGGAAAGAAAAACCATGGTCCTTATATATTTCCAATCCAGGATCATTGATAAGATTTTGCAAAAGCCCTTCCCTGATTTTCTTTTTATTCTTTATAAGAAGCATTGGATCATCAAGCTTTCCTTTGAAAGTATAGTAATAAACATAAGTCTTTGTTATCCTGTCAAAGGTAATACTGTCGACCCTCGAATTATTCCGATAAGGCGTAGGACAATTTTTTCTCGTATACTCTACTGCCTCTTTTGCAGCCCTATCCTCTAGGCTTCGATGACAACTCGTAATAGTCAAAGAGGATACTATAAAAACAATGGAAATAGAAAATATTTTAGTACCAAACATATCTGAGATGTATTTTCTGCAAAAATACTAAAAATACTTCACAGTGATAATATAAGTGAAAAGTTTTTGTTATCTTTGCAATAAAATAGGCAAAACATTAAATGGAAAATATCAGTCAAATAAGAAACTTTTGCATTATTGCTCATATAGACCACGGAAAATCAACCATCGCAGACCGCCTTCTTGAAAAAACAAAAACAATAAAGATAACGGAAGGTCAGATGCTTGATGATATGGACTTGGAAAGAGAGCGTGGCATTACAATAAAAAGTCATGCTATCCAAATGGAGTATAAAGCCAAGAACGGTCAGACTTATATTTTAAATTTGATTGATACTCCGGGACATGTCGATTTTTCTTATGAAGTTTCAAGAAGTATTGCTGCATGTGAAGGTGCTCTCCTTGTCGTAGATGCCACTCAAGGAGTCCAAGCTCAAACAATATCCAATCTTTATATGGCCATAGAGCATAATCTGGAGATTATTCCGGTAATCAACAAGATAGACATGCCTTCAGCAATGCCGGATGAAGTAGAAGATGAAATCGTCGATCTTATAGGGTGTAAACCAGAAGAAGTCCTTCGTGCTTCTGGAAAAACAGGGGAAGGTGTTGAAAACATCTTGGAAGCCGTTGTTAATAGAATTCCATATCCAGAAGGTGATCCTACTGCACCACTTCAAGCATTAATATTTGACTCTGTATACAATTCCTTCCGTGGCATTATTGCATATTTTAAAATTGAAAACGGAACACTTCATCCCGGAGATCATGTTAAGTTCTTCAATACCAATATGGACTATAATGCCGATGAAATAGGTGTACTGAAGATGGATATGATTCCCAGAAAAATACTTTCCTGTGGCGAGGTGGGATATATTATCAGCGGTATTAAGGATGCAAAAGAAGTAAAAGTCGGTGACACAATCACACAAGTTGACCATCCCTGTAAAAAAGCTATCGCAGGATTTCAAGAAGTCAAACCAATGGTATTCGCAGGCGTCTACCCTATTGACCCTACAGAATATGAAAACCTTCGTGCATCACTTGAAAAATTACAATTGAATGATGCATCGCTTACCTTTACTCCAGAGAGTTCCATCGCATTAGGATTTGGATTTCGCTGTGGATTTCTTGGTTTGCTACATATGGAAATTGTACAGGAACGCTTGGACCGTGAATTTAATATGGATGTTATTACCACTGTACCTAACGTATCCTATAAGGTTTATGATAAACAAGGTAAAGTTAACGAAGTTCATAATCCATCGGGGCTTCCAGATCCAACGATGATAGATCATATAGAGGAACCCTATATTCGTGCCAGTATTATCACTAAAGCAGACTTTATTGGTCCTATTATGAAACTTTGTCTTGACAAGCGAGGTGAGTTACTAGATCAGACATATACAACAGGCAACCGTGTAGAACTTACGTTTCTGATGCCTCTTGGAGAAATCGTCATTGATTTCTATGATAAATTAAAGAGTATAAGTAAAGGATATGCTTCCTTTGATTATCATGTTGACAGTTTCCGCCCATCCAATTTAGCAAAATTGGATATACTTCTTAACGGTGAACCTGTGGATGCCCTTTCTACCTTAGCCCATCATGACAATGCAGTCACCTTGGGTAGAAGAATGTGCGAGAAATTAAAAGATCTTATACCACGTCAACAATTTGATATTGCAATACAAGCTGCCATAGGCGCTAAAATCGTTGCAAGAGAAACAGTTAAACAGGTCCGTAAGGATGTTACTGCCAAATGCTATGGAGGTGACGTGAGCCGTAAACGAAAATTACTTGAGAAGCAAAAGCGAGGGAAAAAGAGAATGAAACAGATAGGTAATGTGGAAGTACCACAAAAAGCTTTCCTGGCTGTTCTCAAACTTGATTAATTGAATCTTTTGCATCCATCATTTACTTATACTTAATAATACAGAAATATGAAGGAGATTGCCACTAGAACACGTGATATAGCTCGAGAGCTGGCACGCAAATATAGCACTATGACTCACGAAGAACTTGATACCCTAGAAAGTATACTTGTTCCAATGAAGTTTACTAAAGGTGAAATGATCCTTAAAGAAGGTGAAGTGTGCAAGAATATCTACTACGTAGAAAAAGGTCTTATCAGACAGTTTTATACTAAAAATGGTAAGGAACTAACAGAGCACCTTGGCGATGACCATTCTATCTTTATGTGTATTGAGAGCCTATTCAAGGAAGAACCTACACATCTGCAAGTAGAAGCTCTTGAACCAACTTGGGTCTTTGCTTTGCCCAAAAAACATCTTGAGGAAGAAGCCATTCACAACACCAATATCCAAATGCTTTATCGTAAGATCCTAGAAGAAAGCCTCATTCAAAGTCAAATTCACGCTGATTTAGTAAGGTTTGAAACGGCACAAAACAGATATAAAAAATTATGTAAATTAGATCCACAAGTTGTTTTAAGAGCACCTCTAGTTTATATTGCTAACTATCTGCAAATGACACCAGAAACATTAAGCCGAGTCCGCGCTTCATCCTTACAAGATGAAGATTAGGGTTATAATCATGCTCTATCCTTTATTTGATCTTTATTATATTCAATTTTAAAAACAATCGGGGTATAGAAAAATTTTCTATACCCCGATTGCTTTTAAAATTTTTATTTATTCTTCAGTTTCATCATCTTCCAAAGGCTTCATGTTAGTATACACATTCTGTACATCATCAAAGTCCTCCAAACGCTCTACCATCTTGTCTATAGTCTCACGCTGCTCATCAGTAACGTCCTTCAAGTCATTAGGTATATAAGTGAATTCCGCACTTGTAATTTCAAATCCATTATCCTCGAGATACTTTTGGATGTCACCAAAACTTGTAGGAGTTCCATAAATTGTAATCTCATTTGACTCGTCATCAATATCATATTCATCCTCTACGCCTAAATCTATAAGTTCAAGGATTAAATCATCCATATCAATATTATCCTTTTTATTAAAGGTAAACACAGCCTTATGATCAAAAAGAAAACTCAAAGAACCTGTTGTGCCCATATTGCCATTAAACTTATTGAAAATAGAACGGACATCAGCAACAGTACGAGTTGTATTATCTGTCAACGTATCGACAAATACTGCAATTCCATGAGGACCATATCCTTCATATGTCACTTCTTTATAATCACTCTGATCCTTGCCCATAGCATTCTTGATGGCTCGGGAAATATTGTCCTTCGGCATGTTCTCACGCTTACAGGTTGCAATAATAGCACGCAGACGAGGATTATTTTCCGCATCGGGGCCACCAGCCTTCACTGCAATAGCAATTTCCTTACCTAGTTTTGTAAATGTACGGGCCATATGACCCCATCTTTTCAGCTTTGTAGCTTTACGATATTCAAATGCTCTTCCCATTGGAATTTATATTTTATTATTTATAATCAACGTAATTCTGCATTCAACTTAGTTGTCAACTGATGGATCAACTTTTTCATGATCGCATCAATAGCTTTATCATTCAAGGTTTTATTATCATCCTGAAGAATAAAATTAACAGCATAACTTTTCTTTCCTTCCGGCATATTTTTGCCTTCATAAACATCAAAAAGTTCTATTCGTTTCAATAGTTTCTTCTCCGTCTGATTGGCAATATCTTCAATTTGCTTAAATTCAATATTTTTGTCAACAAGAAGCGCAAGGTCACGACTTACAGCCGGATATTTACTTATTTCCTGAAAAATAATTCTGTTTCTTCGAACAGCCTTGAAAATAGCGTCCCAATCAAGATCAGCATAGAAGACATCATTCTGAAGACCAAAGGCCTTCTTTATCTTCAAAGACAACACACCGACCTCTGCAAGTGTTCTGCCTGCACGATTCTTGTAGCAAAGTCCCTTGGAATAGATATTATTATCACTTGAACTAATGACAATAGTACCTGAAGGAAGACCTACACGAGCGAAAATATTTTCGACATAAGCTTTCATCTCGTAGAATGAAGAATCTTCATCAGGATGTGCCCAACTAGATTGTACTCTCATGCCTGTAATCCAAAGAGCAATGTGTCCTTCTTGAGAATATGCCTTTATCGGGCTCTCAGCAGTCCAACTCTCTTTACTATATTTATAAGTATTGCCTACTTCAAAGAATTTCAGATTTTGATGCTTGCGATTGACATTACGTACAATGCTTTCCAAACCACCAAACAACATTGTCTGGCGCATAACCCCTAAGTCTGCACTCAAAGGATTCATCACCTTTACAGTACAAGTTTCGGGATAAGCATTCATTGCCAAATCTACATAATAAGAAGTCTTGGTCAAAGAGTTGTTCAAAATTTCATTAAATCCAAAGCCGACAAGCATCTCACTGATTATATTTGTCACCTTAGCCTTATGATCTTCCTCATCCTGAATAGTAAGAGTACTGCTCAAAGTATTATTGATCTCAACATTATTATATCCATAGATGCGAAGAATATCCTCAACGACATCACATGGGCGCTGTACATCAACACGATAAGCAGGAACGAGAAGTTGTAATCCCTCTTCATTTTCAGACACAATCTTCATCTCAAGATTTGAGACAATATCTCTTATAGTTTCATGCCCAATAGCCTTACCTATCAACTTATCTACATATGCATATTTCAAATCTACAGGAAAATCATTGATAGGCTCAGGATAAACATCCTTGATATTCATGCTGACCTTCCCTCCTGCAAGTTCCTGAACGAGAACAGCAGCTTGCTTTAAAGCATATATAATGCCATTGGGATCAATGCCACGCTCAAATCGATAGCTGGCATCTGTACTTAAACCATGACGCCGAGCACTTTTACGTATCCATGTCGGATGAAAATAAGCAGACTCCAAAACCACATTTTTTGTAGTATCATAGGTTCCACTACCCATACCGCCAAAGACACCGGCAATGCACATTGGAGCTTCTGCATTGCAGATACTTAAATCACGTTCTCCTAGAAGGTGCTTTTCCCCATCAAGGGTAACGAACTCTGTCCCCTCCGGTTGTGTGCGGACAACAATTTTATTACCTTTTATCATATCTGCATCATAACAATGCATAGGCTGGCCATAAGCCATCATGACATAATTGGTAATATCAACAATATTATTTATAGGGCGAAGTCCAAGAACACTTAATTTATCTTTCAGCCACTTCGGACTTTCTTTAACGTCACAATCTGTAATGCTCAGACAAGCATAGCGCTTGCATGCCTCTGTATTCTCTATCACCACATCAATCGGCAAATCATGATTATCAACCTTAAAGGCAGAGTTGTCAGGACGATGAAGTGAAGTCTGGTAACCATTCTGTTTCAGCCAGGCATATAAGTCACGTGCCACGCCGTAATGAGAAAGCGCATCTCCCCGATTGGCAGTAATATCTATTTCAATAACCCAATCACTTTCCAAATGATAATATTCAGCTGCGGGAGTTCCAACAACAGCACTATCCGGCAATATAATAATACCGGCATGGTCAGTACCAATGCCGATTTCATCTTCTGCGCAAATCATACCGAAACTGTCAACCCCACGCAAGCGGCTTTTTTTGATAACAAAGCTATTATCCCCCTCAAAAAGTTCACAGCCCAAATCAGCCACAATAACTTTTTGACCAGCAGCAACATTAGGAGCTCCACAGACAATCTGCTGCGATTCTCCTTTACCAAGGTCTACTGTCGTGACATGAAGATGATCAGAATTAGGATGAGCCTCACAAGTCAAGACTTTACCAACATAGAGTCCTTTAAGACCACCTTTGACAGACTGCACCTCTTCCAGAGCGTCAATTTCCAGACCTGTAGAAGTCAGCGCGTCCGCTGTTTCCTGCGGTGTCAGATCAAAATCAACATATTCTTTAAGCCATTTATAAGAAACTTTCATTATAATGATTTTTATTGCATACTCAAAAACTCTGCAAAAATACTATTTTTTTTTGACTTAAACAAAAATTAAAAGAAAAGATTTACATCTACACGTACCTTACTTAAGAATTTAAAAAATGAAAAATAATGACAAAAGATTATTTATATTATCTTCCTTCTCTCCTATAGAAATCCTCTCAAAACTATATCTTTCTAACATTATATCATAAACTCATCCAGAAATTCAAATAAAATTACTGAACAAGAAAATAAAGCATCAAATATAGTCTTACTTCTAATAAATAAGAGCATCCATCACCCGACTATATTTTTATCCAATCAATTGCATCAGAAAATCAACAGCACCTTTTATACCAAAGTCTGCAACATCAAGTGCTAAATCATAATTACGTACATCATACCATTCCTTACGTGTAAAAGTACGGGTATACAGCTGACGGGTATAATCATTGTCCTGTATCAATTCCTTTGCTTTTTTCTCATCTACCCCATATTTCTCTGAGATCCGTTTAATTCTCACATCCATCGGAGCATGAATAAAGAGTTTCAGACAGTTTGTATGATCTTTAAAAACATCAAAACCACAGCGGCCGATCACGACACACGATTCCTGAGCAGCAATATTCTTCATCGCGATAGCCTGCGCAGTAAATAGTTGACGTGAAGTAATGTCTCTGGCCTCTACAGCATACTCATTCATGCTCATAAAACTTTGATAAAACTGCGTGAAATCATCCAGCCACGAAGGGCGCTGTTCTTCTATGCGTTCCGCCTCTTGAGGAGTAATGTTAAACTTCCGAGAAACTTCCTTAAGAATCTGCTTATCAATAAGTTTAACACCTAGTCTACGTGCAAGTTCTTCACCTATTGCATGTCCGCCGGACCCAAACTCTCTATTAAGCGTAACTACAAATTTTTCATTTCTGTTCATGATATATCCTATATTTGGTTAATGGTATCAAATATAGCAATTTTTCTAATAAGTTGTATAATTAAATACTAGAATTTTATCAAATTACTTTAATGCATTTAAATAAGCTGCACACGAATCGGCACATCGCTCACCATCTATACCGGCGCTGACAATTCCTCCAGCGTAGCCAGCTCCTTCCCCACAAGGAAAAAGTCCTTTTACGCGTATATGCTGCAATGTTTTCTGATCACGAAGAATACGTACCGGCGATGATGTCCTGGTTTCAGCTGCGATAAGAACAGCTTCATTGGTCAAAAAATCATGAGCCTGCTTACCAAATGCCTTAAAAGCCTGTTGCAAGCGTTTGGATACAAATTCAGGCATCCAGAAATGAAGTGGGCTTGAAATAAGTCCTGGTGCATAACTCGATTTTGGCAAATCATACGAAAGCTTTCCATTAACAAAGTCTGCCATACGCTGTGCTGGAGCCGTCTGTTTCATATTTCCCTGTAACCAACAATCCTTCTCAAGTTTTTCCTGAAAACGCATCAAGCATAAAGGATCATCGCCTTCAACATCCTCAGGATGCATCTCGACAACCATTCCTGAATTTGACCAAGCTGTACCACGATTAGCTGGGCTCATACCGTTAGTCACGATCTGTTCCGGTCCCGTTGCCGCAGGAATAACAAAACCACCCGGGCACATACAGAAACTGTAAACACCACGTCCATCTACTTGCGTAACAAAGGAATATTCGGCTGCAGGAAGATACTTTCCCCGTCCTTGTCTATTATGATATTGGATCTGATCAATAAGAACTGAAGGATGCTCAAGACGAACACCAACAGCAATTCCCTTCGCCTCAATATCAATTTTAGCTTCATCCAAATACCGATAGATATCACGGGCAGAATGACCGGTAGCAAGAATGACTGGCCCACGGTAACTTTCCTCTTCTTCTGTAGCAAGGTTTACAGCCTCAACTCCGACGATTAATTCATCATTATCCACTTTATCAAGAATAAAGCGCAACATCTTAGTTTGGAAATGCACCTCACCACCACATTTTATAATAGTATTGCGCATATTCTCGATGACACGAGGTAATTTATCCGTACCAATATGAGGATGAGCATCAGTAAGAATTGAAGTTGATGCTCCATGCTGACAAAAGACATTAAGGATTTTGGAAACATTGCCACGTTTCTTGCTTCGGGTATAAAGTTTGCCATCTGAATAAGCACCGGCTCCACCTTCACCAAAACAATAATTACTCTCAGGGTCAACTTTCTGTGTCTTTGTAATCATAGCCATATCCACTTTGCGTGCGTGAACATCTTTTCCACGTTCAAGCACAACAGGTCGAAGTCCCAGTTCTATCAGGTGAAGAGCTGCGAAAAGTCCACCAGGTCCCTCACCGACGACAATAACCTCTGGTTTATTTTCCACATTAGGATAATCAACATGCTGATAAGCATCGTCTTGGGGAAATTCATTGATGTAAGCCCGCACCGTAAGATTGACAAATACCTGTCGCTGCCGGGCATCAATACTTTTGCGAAGCACACGTATGCTATTAAGAGTCCGCACATCCATCCCTTTTTCTCGGGCTAGATATTCTTTTATATTATCTTCATTGTAAGCCACCTGAGGCAAGACTCTTATTTGGTATTCTTCCGTCATTGTTTTTGATTTTAATTGCAAACTTACACATTTTTTTTCATAATCAACTTGTTAAACACAAAAATCACTACTTTAAGAACGCACAATATAATATAACAATAAGATATAAAGCTATAACAGATAAATCATATACTAAGACTTTACACATTAGCAAATCAAGGAAACATGAACAGACGAACTATACTTTTATAGGAAAGACTGTACCTGTGCCATAGATGTACTTCCGTTAAGTCGTCGCAATGAAGGTATAGGCCTCTGTGGACTCAGCAACAATCTGACAATGGCTGTTGCCCCCAGTATCGGCATATATCTTTACAAGGCGGTTGGCAACTTCATTATACTATTCTGGATAGCACTTTTTGTTGCCGGCGGAGCATTGCTCATTGCTTCTACAATACGCCTTCATACTAAACGACCTGCAGCAAAAAAACAAAAACTGTCAATCGATCTTTTCTTTCTTATCCGTGCCTGGCTCACGGCTATTAACATCGCGCTCTTTAGTTTTTGCTTTGGAGTATTAAATAATTATCTGGCTATATATAGCAGGTAAGAGCTAGGCATAACAAGTGGCACCGGGACATATTTACCTTACTCACCATAGGGCTCACTAGTCATCTGCAGTGGGCAAAGCCTTCAAGACAAAGTAAGCCGGCCCTACAATAAAAAATGGGTAGAAAAAATCTACCCATTTACCCTTATTTCAAAAGTTTTATTTCATTAATAAAACTTGAAGTATTTACGTGCGTTGTTATAAGAAATATCCTCAACCATACGGGAAAGGATTTCATGATTGTCAGGAAGTAAACCTTTCTCAACATCATTGCCTAAAATATTACAAAGCAAACGACGGAAATATTCATGCCGAGGATAGCTCAAGAAAGAACGAGAGTCCGTCAGCATACCTACGAATCGACTCAACAATCCCAATGTTGACAAAGCATTGATCTGTTTAGTCATACCGTCAAGCTGGTCATTAAACCACCAACCAGAACCAAACTGAATCTTGCCTGGAGTAATGCCATCCTGGAAATTACCCAGCATAGTAGCAATAACTTCATTAGCACATGGATTCAGGCAATATAATATGGTTCGCGTAAGCTTATGCTCTGTATTCAATTCATTAAGGAAATGACTCATGGCACGAGCCGTATTAAACTCACCAATAGAATCAAACCCCGTATCAGGACCTAACTTGTTATACATTTCTGTATTGTTGTCACGGATAGCACCATAATGATATTGCTGAGTCCAGTCAGCTTCAAAGTCCATCTCGCCACATGATTTCAGGAACGCATGCTTATACTGGCGGATTTCAGAAACAGACAATTGCTGACCGCGAAGAGCCTTGGCAAAGATTGTTTCAATCTGAGAATCTGTATATGGATCATCATAAAACTCCTCTACTCCATGATCGCTCAGGCGGCAACCATTCTCTGCAAAGAAATCGTGACGCTTCTGCAGAGCACTAATCATGTGCTTGAAACTGTCAACATCGACACCACTTACAGCAGAAAGTTTCTTCATATAACCGGCAAAAGCTGGTTTCTCAATATTCATCGCAGCATCAGGACGCCAGGCTGGAATCATTTTAATTTCAAAACCACTCTCACGAGTTATTTTATGCCAATGTAAATCATCAACAGGATCATCTGTTGTACAGACACACTCTACATGGTAATGGCGCATGAGACCACGGGCACTGAACTCTGGAAGCTTCAGCTTTTCATTACACTCATCATAAATTTCACGGGCTGTATCGGGACTTAACAACTTATTAACACCAAAAGCTGTCTTCAACTCCAAATGAGTCCAATGATACAAAGGATTACGGAACGTATAAGGTACGGTCTCCGCCCATTTTTCAAACTTTTCCCAGTCTGAAGCATCTCCTGTGCAATACTTCTCGGGAATACCATTAGAACGCATTGCGCGCCATTTATAATGATCACCACCCAACCAAAGTTCAGTGATACTTTTGAAATGATAGTCTTCTGCAACCATCTGAGGTATCAAATGACAATGATAATCAATGATAGGCATCTTAGCCGCATGATTGTGGAAAAGGTCCTGCGCTGTTTCCGTTTCGAGCAGGAAGTTTTCATCCATAAACTTCTTCATTTTATCTTTGCTTTTAAAACGATTTATATTAGCTTTTAAGTTATTTATCGCAAATATACAATTTTTTTTGGTTGGGTAATAGATTTTAACTATATTTGCAATGATTTTTTACGAAAACGATAACGTAAAGCTTTCCAGGAAGGGTCGTCCAATGTTATCATATACTACGAAAGTTATGAAAATTAAAAGAGCTGACAAGATTTTACTTATCTATACAGGTGGAACAATAGGTATGGGAAAGAATCCTTATACAGGAACTTTGGAACCTCTTGACTTTAAACATCTGGAAAATGCGATGCCTGAAATGGCACTTGTAAAAACTGGTATTGATGTATACCAATTTACTTCTCCTATCGACTCTTCAGATATGGATCATCGGATATGGGCACAATTAGTAAGAATTATCTCAACACGATATAACGACTATGATGGTTTTGTCATTCTTCACGGTACAGATACTATGGCCTATACCGCATCAGCACTTTCTTTCATGCTTGAAAATCTTACCAAGCCTGTGATCCTGACAGGAAGCCAGCTTTCCATGGGTGAGCTTCGTACTGACGGAAGGGAAAATGTGCTGACTAGCATAGAGATTGCTTCTGCTCACCATGAAAATGGTACACCTATTGTCCCTGAAGTCTGCATTTACTTCAATGGAAAGCTACTTAGAGGCAACCGTTCGACAAAACACAATGCGGAAGGTTTCAATGCTTTCGAAAGTTATAACTATCCTCATTTGGGGGAAGCTGGCGTAAATATCAACTATCATGAGAAAGAAATACTCAAACCAGATTTCACTAAAAACATGATACCCCATGTTGCCATGGACCCTCACGTCATTATTTTTTCTCTTTTTCCTGGCCTGCAAGAGGATATCTTTCTACATCTGCTGGAATCAAAAGACTTACGTGCTATTGTAATGCGTAGCTTTGGCAGCGGTAATGCTCCACAAAATCAATGGCTTACACGTATACTTAACGAGGCAGCCTTAAGGGGTATTGTAATTGTCAATATCAGCCAGTGTGAACAAGGAAGTGTAGAGATGAACCGCTATAAGACCGGATATCAATTACAGGAGACAGGTGTATTGGGAGGATATGACTGTACTGTAGAAGCTGCTGTAACAAAACTGATGTTTCTGGAAGCTAGTTTTAACGATTACCATTTGGTAAGGACATATATGGCAAGATCACTTGCCGGAGAAATATCCATTTGACAGATATAAAGAAATTATAAGAGATCGAGACAGATTCCCTTTGCAATATTCTTCCTTTTACTTTTTTATTGTTACTTTTGCGACCGTAAATCTTACAATCAATACAAATTAAGTTACCAAAAGCAAATGAACAAAAAGTTAAGAATTGCTTCTCTATGCGTACAGGGAGGCTACACTCCTAAAAACGGGGAACCTATTGAACCACCGATTATTCAAAGTACAACTTTCAAGTATGACAATTCTGAAGAAATGGCCATGCTCTTTGATCTGAAAAAAGAAGGATATTTCTACACCCGCCTGCAAAATCCGACGAATGATGTAGTAGCAAAAAAGATAACCCAACTAGAAGGTGGCATTGGTGGCGTATTGACATCAAGTGGACAAGCAGCCAACTTCTATGCAGTATTCAATGTCTGTCAGTCTGGCGACCATATTGTAACCTCCAATGAAATCTACGGAGGCACCTTCAATCTCTTCGGTGTCACACTAAAAAAAATGGGAATTGACTGTACTTATATCAATCCGGAATCCAGCGAAGAAGAAATACAAAAAGCATTTCGTCCTAACACCAAAGTATTCTTCGGAGAGACAATATCCAACCCAGGCTGTGCTGTCCTTGATATTGAAAAATTTGCCCGTATTGCCCATAAGAATGGTGTTCCGCTTATCGTAGACAATACTTTTGCTACTCCTGTAAATTGCCGCCCTTTCGAATGGGGCGCAGATATTGTAACACATTCCACAACAAAATATATGGACGGTACGGCTTCACAAGTGGGTGGTTGCATTGTTGACAGTGGTAATTTCGACTGGATGTTGCATGCTGAAAAATTTCCAGGCCTTTGTTCTCCGGATGAAAGCTATCATGGACTTACTTATGTTAAAGCTTTCGGCAAAATGGGTTACACAACCAAGCTAGTAGCACAATTAATGAGAGATTTAGGTTCTGTACCAGCACCGATGAATTCTTTTATTCTGAACCTTGGCCTGCAAACTCTACATTTACGTATGGCACAACATTGCAAAAATGCCCAAAAGGTAGCAGAATTTCTTAATAAGGATCCTCATGTGGCATGGGTTCACTACAGCGGATTGAAAGATGACGCTAATTATGACCGTGCCCAGAAATATCTTCCTCATGGTTCTTGTGGTGTCATCGCCTTCGGATTGAAAGGAGACCGCAATACTGCTATAAAATTTATGGACTCCCTTGACATGATTAATATTGTAACTCACGTCGCCGATGCCCGTACTTGCGTACTTCATCCAGCCAGCCATACACATCGTCAGTTATCAGATGAACAGTTGCGTCAAGCAGGCATAGCCCCTGACCTCATCCGTCTTTCGATAGGAATTGAAGATGTAGATGATATCCTGGATGATATCAAACAAGCATTAAATAAATTATAAGTTGAATTCTATGTCAGAATAACCGTCACCGCTATTCTGACTAGACTATGACACGAGTCTTGTGATAGTTTTCTCTAAATTCACTCGGGCTGCAATTCTTCTTTTTCTTGAAGATACGATTAAAATTACTAAGATTATTAAAACCACATTCGCTGCATATCTCATTGATGCTCTTATTCGTATCTAAGAGAAGGCGTGCTGAATAATTCAATCGATAATCAATAATAAACTCACTCAGTTTTTTCCCTGTTTTTGCCTTGAAGAAACGAGAGAATGCACTCGGTGTCATGTCAGCCATCCGTGAAAGTTCTGACAAACGCAGATCATCTTTAAAATGTCTGGCAATATAATCTTTGACGATAAGGATACGGCGGCTGTCATCTTCGACTTCAGCCTTGGCATCACTACTAGAAGCCAGAAGGCGCGCATCATCAAATTTAGACAGTTCATAAAGAATGGAAAGGAATTGACTCACGGAATAAAATCCATCTTTAACAGAACTCAGAGTATCCAAGAGAGAATATACTTTCATGATTGCTGCCAAAGGAAAACAAAGACCACGCCTTGCTTTCTGGAGCATCTCGCGGATACAAACAAAAGGATTTCTGCTAAATAAAGTATCCTTGCCTAAATTAAAATCAAATTGTACCGTAATTTCACGAATGTCTTCACTCGTACACTGATATTGTTCCCATACATGTTCCAAATCAGGTGAAGTGATAAGTACAAGATCATAGTCTCCTATCACTTCTTGAGAATCACCTACAATACGCCGAACTCCTGGGGCATGCTCCACAAAGTTTAATTCATAGACTTCATGATTATGAATAGGATAAGTAAACTCCATCTTATGACGATCAGCGATGTAAAGTACATCATTACCAACAAGTGGAGTTATTTCATGTATTACACGATATTGGTTGTCAGCCATTATCTTTTATCAAATTAAATTAAGCTGCTTTAATATGTCAGCCATTTTCTGCTTTGTATTAATTGTCGTTGGAACCAACGGTAAGCGCAACACATTCTTTATCATTCCCATATCATTGAGAAGTGCCTTGCATCCTGCAGGGTTACCATCAACAAAAAGCAGGCTATAAAGCTCAGTAAACATATGATGAATCTTACGGGCTGGCTCATACTCACCATTAAATTCCAGACGAATCATCTTGGAGAATTGCTTGGGAAGAGCATTGCCTATAACAGAAATTACTCCAACAGCACCACTAGCAATCATAGGGAATGTTAAAGCATCATCACCACTGATAACGTCAAAAGTATCTGGTTTATTCTTGATAATCTCATCAACCTGCTCCAAAGACCCACAAGCCTCCTTGATACCAATAATATTAGGGAAATCCTTAGCCAGACGGACAGTCGTCTCCGCTTTCATATTGACACTTGTACGGCCGGGGACATTATACATTACGACAGGAAGAGGACTTGCACTGGCAATAGCCTTGAAATGCTGGTAAAGGCCTTCCTGAGAAGGCTTATTGTAAAATGGGCAAATGCTCAGAATACCGTCAATGCCATTCCAGTCCGTTGTCCTGAGTTCATCTATAACAGCAGCCGTATTGTTTCCCCCACAATACTTCAAGATAGGGACACGCCCATGATCAATTTTCTTGATGACTTCAGTGATCTTATCTTTCTCTTCCTTCGTCAAACATGGAGCCTCACCTGTTGTAGCAAGGATACAAAGGAAATCTGCACCATTTTTTATTTGATAATCTACCAAACGCTCCAAAGACTGATAATCTACTGATCCATCTTCATTAAAGGGAGTTATAAGGGCAATACCCAAGCCCTTGAATACATTCTGTGCCATAATTGTTATTCTGTTACAAAATCATTCGCAAAGTTACTACAAAAATAGTAATTCTCAAAAAATAACTGTATTTTTCTTTTTAATTTGTTACTTTTTAGAGAATTTATTTACTTCCTATGTAAAGAAAGACCATTCCCAGCAAAACAAGAATGAGATCAACGACTTTTGATTTAAGATTTTTCTCATGAAATACCCATGCGCCAAAGAGAAAACTGACAAGAACACTGCCTCGTCGAATCATAGACACAATAGAGATCATGGCTCCGTCCAGAGACAAAGCATAGAAATAAACAAAATCGGCTGCACTAAGGAAGATAGAAATAAAAATGATCGACCAGTCCCAATGTAACTCAGCAAGTGCAGTTTTCTTCTTGGAGAAAGGCTGCCATACTGTGAAGATCAATACCACTCCCATCATAATCATCTGATAAAAATTATACCAACTTTGCACCATCATCTTGTCCAGTCCAACGCCACCATTGGCAGGACCTGCCATCAAATATTTATCATAAAGACCACTCACAGCACCTATAATTGCAGCCAGAACAATGCAGAATATTCCTTTATTATGCCGGAAGTCTATGCCTTCCTTCTTACTGCTCCGACTTAGCATAAAAAAAGAAGCAACTGCCAGGAAAACACCCAACCACTGCCATATATTGAGACGTTCACCAAACACTAGCAGAGCTCCAACTAAAACCATCACTGGACGGGTTGCATTAATAGGCCCGTATATCGTAAGAGGTACCCGCTTCATCCCAAAATAACCAAGAGCCCAGCTTGTTAGTACTATCAAACTTTTCAGAATAATATACTTATGCATTGCCCACCCTCCAGCGGCAACATGAAAGATACTACCATCCAGCACATGAGTAAAATAAGACAATCCTATAAAAGGAATGAATATTAAAGAGGAAAACAGTGTATTGAGAAACAATACAGCAATAACAGAATTACCCTGAAGAGCTTTCTTCTTGAAAGTGTCATAAAACCCCAGCAACGCTGCTGAGAAAAATGCTAATATTAACCACATAATATAATATTTTATCCTAAATCTTTTAAGTGAAAATATTTTTCCGCAAAAGAATAATTTTCTAGTATTCTACCTTTTCCAGGAAAAGCGCATGCCCCGGCATAGATTCCCCGGCACTACTTCTGTTGCCTTCATTAAGTATACGCTCCAAATCCTCAAGTGTAATCTTATGCCTGCCTAGAAGGAACAAAGTGCCTACTACAGCACGTACCATATTGCGGAGAAAACGATTGGCTGTTATTGCAAGGTACCAGCTTGTTGCAGAAGTCTGCACCCACCGGCATTCTGTCACATTGCAAATTGTAGTTCTGCAATCTGCCCCCGCCTTACAAAATGCTGCGAAATCATGATGTCTTTGTATCATCATTCCTCCTTTGTTCATCAGTTCAAAATCAAGATCATAATGGGTTTCTAAAGAATAATGACAAAGGAAAGGATCCTTGCTGGTATGAATATAATAATGATAAGTACGCCAGCGAGCCGAAAAACGTGCATGCATGTCATTACTGACGGCATAGATCTTATTGACAGCAATGTCAGAAGGCAAGATACGGTTAATA
>DMYZ01000150.1:0-8220 GCA_003483565.1 Prevotella sp. | reverse complement strand
AAGATCAAAATGTGCAACCATTTCCCGGGCATGAACTCCCGTATCAGTCCGTCCGGCTCCCACTATTTCCTGACAGAAATCACAATCCCTAATATATCTCAGACCACGAAGTACCAGTGACAGAGCACGCTGCAACTCTGCCTGAACAGAGTTTCCATTGGGCTGGATCTGCCATCCATGATAAGCAGTTCCATCGTATGCAAATATTATAAAGTATCGATGCATGATTTAACAGTTGCAAAGATAGCACTATTTTTTGAAAACAGCAAATTTACGGACAAACAGATAACCACAAACAAGGATAACATAAAGTAATACGACCTGTAAACGATTGATATAAAGATGTTCTATGGAAGCACCAGGAAGACCGGCTACCCAACCCAGCAAACGTTCCAGTCCATAAGTGACACTTTCCACTCTGCCCAGAAGCCAACGGCTAAGCTGTAAGAAGGGTAAAGTAATGAATACAGCCACAGATCCATAAAGAATGACAAAAGCAGCCGGGATGACAACAAGACTTGTTAGAACGCCATAGCACGACAATCGCCCAAAATAATAAAGTACCAACGGAAGTGTAGCAAGCTGAGCCGCGAAAGAGACCGTCAATAAGGATACTATACGCGAATGGCATCGCGGTGCCATAGTCAAAATGCCAAAAACAGAAAGAAATGAAAGTTGAAAGCTAATATCATAAAGACTTTCCGGATTAATCAAAAGCATTACTACAGCTGAAAAAGACAATGTGTTCACTGTAATGTTCTTGCGATCCATCATTTGGATAATGCAACATAAACTGATCATCAAAGCAGAGCGGATTACAGAAGCCGACATTCCGACAAGAACAACAAAAGCCCAAACGGCAAGTAAAATGATCATTTGACTTGCCCACCATCGCTTACGGAAAAAGATAGATAAGATAAAATATAAAATACCAAGATGAAGCCCTGATAAAGCAAGGACATGGGATGAACCAGTAATGGCAAAGTCATTCCGTACTTTCTTGTCCAGATAAGACTTGTCACCAAGTGTCATGGCAGCAAGGATACCAAAACCGCGGTCCGACCCCTCGGCTCTCAACCGTTGCAGTACAACGGAGCGGAAACGTAAAGCCAAGACTCTCACACGCTCAAGCACATCCAGTTGGGACAGAGTGACAGAAGCCTTCTGGCAGTCATCTTCAAAAAGAAAAAGATGATTATAATAAGTATTATCGGAAAGAAAAAGATAGTCTGACAATTCTGCACGAACAATAATCCCATCACCCTCATGCAACTGCTTCCACTTGTTTGAGACAGTATCTCTGAGAATACTTACAGGAATAGACTTTCCTCTATATTTACCGTCAAGAAGCATCATGCGAGTCATGATAACTTTACCATGAACTTGTGGCTCCATAAGGAAAACAGCCTGTGAATAATCTTGGGGAATGCCTGATTTTAAAGATGGTTGCAAACAACTTGCAGAAGGCATATCTGCTGCAAGTCCTATTGACATTCGCCATCCTCCCAGAAAGAAGCAGGCTAAGAACAAGAGACAAGCACCCCAATATGTCTTAAATAAGAAATAAGAGACCACAGCCATCAAGTATACACCTATAGCACAAGCCATCCATATTCCAGGCATAGGATTGTCCATTGCTTTTGCGACTAAAATGCCAGCCATTAAAGCGATGGCAATCCTGAAAAAGGGATATAATTGAATATTTTTTACAACATACATTTCTATTTAGTCACTCTGAACCAGTCTACATCAATCCATCCACAATTTGTTTTTCCTGCAGGTTCCTTGGCAACCAGACCAATCTTGGCACCAATCCACTTGCCTTCATGCATCATAAACTCGTCTCCCACTCTTTTAAATTTCTTTCCATCCATGCTGTAGGCAAAAGCCAGATTGCCATCTTTGACATACATCTGCAAATAAATCTGCTCATAGATAGCAAACTGATAATGATCTTCATCTTCACCAGTCTTATTCAATATTGCCAGAACCTTGCTTTCTTCCTTTCCATTTTTATCCGCATGATGGCAAGTTATTTGCTCCAATTGAAATTTATCACCTACCCTTTTTACGACTAATGCAGAATAGTCCATTCCCATCATAATGATTCCACCATACTGGTTCTGGTCTTTACTTACCATTTTCAACTTAGTTGTAACCGTAAAATTATCGGCAGGAGTTTTCTGAAGAAGTAAACTAGGAGTATCCCAAATACGCTCATTTGTTTTATAGGTATAGAGGCGGAAGAAACCTAAAGACGTAGCCATGCCAAAGTAAGGATAATAATTACCGTGCCATTGCCACTGCAGTCCAAGTCTCGGGCAGTCAAATTCATCACTTTCCTGAGGATTACATTTCAAAGAAGTACCGACCACCTTTGGCATATGATAAGTACGATAAGGTGTTCCACAATATCCTTTGGCCGGAACTCTGCCCATAACAGGCCAGTTATCCTTCCATGTTACAGGTTCCAGACATACGACCCTTCCATACGGGCCCTTGTCCTGAAAATGCATAAACCAATCTTCACCTGCAGAGGAATGAACCCAGCCACCCTGATGAGGGCCGTTGATATCACTGTTGCCTTGTGCAAGAACCTTCTTGCACTCATAAGGTCCAAAAGGAGATTTGCTTCGCATGGCAAGTTCAAAACCCTGTTCAACCCCACCAGCAGGACACATAATCCAATACCAACCGTTACGCTTATAAAATTTAGGGCCTTCACATGTGTGATTTTCATTTCCATTTCCGTCAAAGACAATAACCGGAGCACTAACAGCCTTTGTTCCCTCGGCATTCAACTCCCATACAGTGATGACAGAAGCAAAATGAGTACGGCTGTTTACCCAGCCACTTACCAAATAGCAACGTCCGTTATCATCCCATAAAGGAGTAGTATCCTCCATACCTTTACCGGCAATGACACATACAGGATCTTCCCACTTTCCGGCAGGATCCTTTGTCTTTACCATAAAGACACCTCTGTCCGGGTCGCCCCAGTAGATGTAAAATTCCCCATTATGATAACGGATACTAGGAGCCCACACCCCCATACCATGAGCAGAATGATCGAAAACGGAATCTGGTTTTAAGTGATCCAGCGCATGCCCTATTATTTCCCAGTTGACTAAATCCTTGGAATGAAGAATTGGAAGCCCGGGGACACAGTTAAAAGAACTGGCCGTAAGATAATAATCATCTCCGACAGCGATAACATCAGGATCACTGTAGTCTGCATTAATCACAGGATTAACATAAGTACCATCCCCTTTATCCGGATTCCACACCTGACTATGATACTGCTGCGCATTGACCGAAAGACAAGACAGTACGACAAGAGCTGTACAAAATAGTTTTTTCATGTTTCTTCTTAGATTTATTTTTATTATTCGTTTGTTTCTTAAAGAAAGTATTGAACAACAAGGATTTTTATTCAGAAAGTTCCCTTTTCTACAGCACAAACTGACAGATGATAATGACTGCCATCAAAATTAATATTCATAATACGCGGGAGCACCTGCTCTACAGGACTTAAGGATAAGGCTACATGTCCCATTGTACGTCGCCAATTAATTTCAACACAATCATTGATTCCATACTCTGGATGAACAAGGCTGACCTTATCCTTGGCATAAACCATCATATCAACACCAAAAGGTCCAGCATAAACCCCTTTTACAGCCTTTTGAAGTCTCTGGACAAGTCGCTTTCTAATAGCTTCCAGTTGATCTCCGCTAATGTATTGCTCCATCATTTTCACTTTCTGTTCTTCCGTTGAAAGGATATTTCCCGTATAGTTACCATTAACTGTATCAAAGAGTGAAAGTCCGCAATAAGATATAGAACCATCATCCATCGCTTCAAATTCCATTCCAAAGTCTTTCACACGCTTATATCTCGGTTCTATAATGATTCCTCCTTGACACCTGATGATATGGGCTACCCATTGCATCTGTTGCTTATTACCCGGTTGATAAAAGCGGATACCACGTCCACTCGAACTCCAAGGAGCCTTTAGTACAGCTTCCTGTCTGGTTTTAAGACGATCCTCCGCCTCTTCAATAGATTTGCAATAAAGTACATTCTTCTGCAAATGTGCAGCAGTCCATTGCCGGGAGCTCAACTGCCTGACAGCTTCCAACCTATCATCATCAGGAAGATAAGGCAAAAGAGCATCGCATTTAGATAAAAGCTCGTATTTCAATGATTTGTCCCATCCCCATGGACTAATTCCAAAATGACTATTGCTTATCAAGGAATCAACAGACGCAGAAAGTTGATCAATAGTAATAAATTCAACCGGAGGAATATGACCTCCCGTCCGTAAAAGCCTTTGTTTTGCCAGATCAATATCGTCAACAAGAACAAGATCACCTTGTTCCGCCCAAAAGGCAGGAATAAACGAAAAGTCAGCTCTTAGTTCCCGACCTGCATGAGGTGCCGTAAAGCTCTTGGAATCAGCAGCCAGTGCCAGATCATGCTCAGGATTGAATATATGTAATAGCATGTATATCTAATTAATTTGATTGCAAAGATAACAAATTAATCCTTCATCACCATCGTTATTTATTTGAAATCTAAAAAAAACTAAAAACAAAAGTTTTTGCAACCTAGAGTTTGCAAATTACAAAATTAATAGTAACTTTGCATGACGAACAAATAAAAATTATCCAAACAAACAAAATGGAAGAGGCTTTCTTTCGTACACACGCTTATCTACTGGAACATACCAATGCACCGGTCAGGAGAATACTGATGGACCAGATCAACTGGAACGACAGGCTGATAGGCATTAAAGGTACCAGAGGTGTCGGCAAGACGACATTCCTATTACAGTACGCCAAGGAAAATTTTTCACCGGAAAACCGCTCTTGCCTTTATGTTAACATGAATAATTTTTATTTTCAAGGACATGGTTTTGCCGAATTTGCGAAGGATTTTGTAGACCACGGCGGAAAGGTATTGCTTATTGACCAGATTTTCAAGGAACCGGACTGGAGCCGGCAGATCAGAAGGGTATACGAAGAAAATCCTTCTTTAAAAATTGTCTTCACTGGGTCTAGCGTTATGAGGCTGAAACAAAACCCGATTCTTAAGGATATCATCCATAGCTATAATCTCCGCGGATTCTCATTCAGAGAATTCATCAATCTCGAAACAGACAATCATTTCCACCCTTATTCCCTTGAAGATATCCTAGCTAATCACGAACATATCATCAAAGAAATATTACCTAAAGTCAGTCCTGCAAAGTATTTCTCCGATTACATCCATCATGGTTTCTATCCTTTCTTTCTGGAAAACAGCAATTTTTCCGAAAATTTGCTCAAGACTATGAATATGATGGCTGAAGTAGATATTCTCCTCATCAAGCAAATCGAATTGAAGTATCTTGCCAAGATCAAAAAACTATTCTACCTGTTGGCAATGGAGGGACTGAAAGCTCCTAATATCAGCAAATTGTCCAATGAGATTGAAACCAGCAGGGCCACGGTAATGAATTATATCAAATATCTTGCCGACGCCAGACTCATCAATATGGTATACCCGCTGCATGAGGATTTTCCGAAGAAACCAGGAAAGATTATTCTCCACAATACGAACTTAATGTATGCTATCTATCCTATCAAGGTAGTGAAACAGGATCAGATGGAGACTTTCTTCTCCAATGCACTGTGGAAAGACCATAAAGTCAACCTTGGATCAAAAGAGCATACCTACATTGTAGACGAGAAATATAAATTCAGAATCTGTGATTCACAGATGCCAAATAAGATAAGGTACAATAATGATACCTTCTATGCCCGATACAACACAGAAGTGGGACAAGACAACAAGATCCCGCTGTGGTTACTGGGCTTTTTATATTGAACTTTTCAAGAGTTAAAACATATACATTAACATTTTATATTAACAAGAAATGGCTAAAGAAAAAAAGTTTATCACATGTGATGGTAACACAGCCGCTGCCCACGTAAGCTATATGTTTACAGAAGTAGCTGCCATTTATCCTATTACTCCGTCATCTCCAATGGCAGAGCATGTAGACGAATGGGCTGCCAAAGGTCGCAAGAACCTATTCGGCCAGACCGTTACTGTTCAGGAAATGGAATCTGAAGGCGGTGCTGCAGGCGCAGTACACGGATCTCTTCAGGCCGGTGCCCTGACAACAACATTTACAGCATCCCAGGGTCTTCTTCTAATGATCCCTAATCTGTATAAAATTGCCGGTGAATTGCTTCCTTGCGTTATCGACGTAGCAGCACGTACACTAGCATCCCACGCTCTGAGTATTTTCGGTGATCACCAGGATGTCATGGCTTGTCGCCAGACCGGCATGGCTATGTTCTGCTCCGGTTCTGTCCAGGAAGTTATGGACTTGACAGCCGTTCCTCATCTTGCAACACTAAAGACTCACGTACCATTCATCAATTTCTTTGATGGATTCCGTACCTCTCATGAGTATCATAAGATTGAGGAAATCGATCAGGATCAGGTAGCCAAGCTCGTTGACCCTGCTGACATCCAGAACTTCCGTGACCGTGCGATGTCTCCGGAACGTCCAGTAACCCGTGGTACCGCAGAGAATCCAGAAACATTCTTCACTCATCGTGAAGCTTCTAACGAATACTATGACAAAGTTCCTGAAGTTGTAGAGCATTATCTAGGCGAGATCTATAAGATTACCGGCCGTGAGTATCACCTCTTCAACTACTATGGTGCCAAAGACGCAGAAAATATCATCGTTCTGATGGGTTCTGCTACAGAGGCAGCCCGTGAAGCTATCGACTATATGAATGCAAAAGGCAAGAAGATCGGTATGGTTGCCGTTCACTTGTATCGCCCATTCTCTGTTAAAGCTATTCGCGAAGCTATCCCTGACACCGTAAAGCGTATCGCTGTTCTTGACCGTACAAAGGAACCAGGAGCAGAAGGTGAACCTTTGTATCTTGATGTTAAATCTGCACTCTATGACGATCCACGCAAACCTCTTATCGTTGGCGGTCGTTATGGTCTGGGATCTTCAGATACAACTCCAGCCATGATCATCTCCGTATTCAACAATCTGGAGATGCCAATGCCAAAGGATCACTTCACTGTAGGTATAGTTGACGATGTTACTTTCACTTCACTTCCTGAGGTTCCAGAAATTCCTATGGGTGGCAAAGGTACCTTCGAGGCTAAATTCTATGGTCTGGGATCTGACGGTACTGTAGGTGCCAACAAGAACTCTGTCCAGATTATCGGTAACAACACCAACAAATATTGTCAGGCATACTTCAGCTACGACTCAAAGAAGTCAGGTGGTTTCACTTGCTCTCATTTGCGTTTCGGAGATTCACCTATACATTCTACTTATCAGGTAAATACTCCTAATTTCGTAGCTTGTCATGTTCAGGCATATATGAATATGTATGATGTAACCCGTGGTCTCCGTGACAACGGTACATTCCTGTTGAATACAATCTTCGACGGTGAGGAACTGATCAATTTCATTCCGAACAAGGTAAAGAGATATTTTGCTCAGCACAACATTTCCGTTTACTACATCAACGCTACTAAGATCGGTCAGGAAATTGGTCTGGGCAACCGTACCAATACAATCCTGCAGTCAGCATTCTTCCGTATCACCAAGGTTATACCTTTGGATCTTGCCGTTGAACAGATGAAAGCTTTCATCGTCAAATCATACAGCAAGAAGGGTCAAGATGTTGTAGACCTGAACTTCAAGGCCGTTGAGCGTGGTGGTGAATACAAGCAACTTACTGTTGATCCTGCATGGGCTAAGCTCGCAGACAACGCAGCAAAGGAAGATGACGCTCCTGCATTCATTAAAGAAATCGTTCGTCCGATGAATGCTCAGGCAGGTGATCTCTTGAAGGTTTCTGACTTTGTAAAACATGATACCGTAGACGGTACATGGTCTACAGGTACGGCTGCCTATGACAAGCGTGGTGTTGAAGCTTTTGTTCCTGTTTGGAATTCCGACAATTGTATCCAGTGTAACAAGTGTGCATATAGTTGTCCTCACGCATGTATCCGTCCATTTGTAATGGATGAGAAAGAAGCAGCCGATTTCAAGGGTAATGCCATTGATGTATTGGCACCTAAGGCTCTGAAGGGTATGAAGTTCCGTATTGAGACTTCTGTTCTCGACTGTCTTGGTTGTGGTAACTGTGCTGATGTCTGCGCAGGAAAGAAGGGTGAGAAGGCTCTTAT
>DMYZ01000230.1:2333-3436 GCA_003483565.1 Prevotella sp. | reverse complement strand
ACAATAGTATCTATGGCCTTCTGTTCAAAACAGAAGGCCATTATATCCTGAAATCATCTACAACAGGAATTAAATTTCAGTCTATATCTGAAATCGAACAAAAGTATGGAAAAGTCTCTTATGAAGAGAGGGAATCATATAATTCAGAAAATAACATTAACGGATATCCAGTAAAGGATAAAAACTACGTTATAAAAGACGAAAGCAAATTAATCTATGTAAAAAAGAACAGCTATGATATTTCTAATGTAGAATTTTATGCTGGTTTCTGGTCCATAAAATATCCAAATGGTTGGGCATCAAATCTTTGCCCAAAAGTAACAACCACGGAACAGTATCAATCACAAGGACCATTTAGAACAAACCTAGAATGTAAGAATAATAGTCACTTACTCAACACAAGAGAAAATGTGAGAAAAGAATGATAGAGAAACTGTCATCTAAAATAAAATCTGCCATACGTTCTAGATCAAAAACAGTAACCTTTACAGTAGATGAAGTTACAGAACTGATCACTGAAATAAATGATTTACTCATTCAAAAGAATAAATTAAATTCTAGAATTATAGAATTATTAGAAGAACAAAATACAAAAGAAATTAATGTAGAAGCTGGAGGGTTTTAACCTCCAGCTTTTTTTATGATTAAATATTCATATCTAAAATGAATTTTTATGATTAGATCGAAATGACGATGTCAAGACCAAAGCCAAGAATTATAATGGAAAAAACAGACAGAAAAAATTATATGTCTGAGCAAATACTAGAAGTAGAAAATATATATGCTGTTTTTTACGATGGAGAACCAATCAGTATAAAACATTCTAGCATGATATCAAATACTCCTTCTCCTAGATATAAAAGATTTGCTTTTCCTAATTCGGGACATGCCTTTAAATTATGCGAATCTTTAAACTCGTATCATAATACAACAAAATTTCATGTTGTTAAATTCACCTCATGGATTAGTATAGATAAAGATGAAGAATCTTGATTTAATCAATTCAATATCAGAAGATAGTATTCCACCCCTATTAAGGAGTTTCTTTCCTTTTTGGGGGTTATCTTTAAATGACCAGAAATACTTTTTTAGATGTATTTTTA
>DMYZ01000230.1:1583-2132 GCA_003483565.1 Prevotella sp. | reverse complement strand
AAAAACTGTGAACTTCCATTCTTTGTTGAAAGAGGTAGATTTGTAATATTTGAATCTGAATTAGCAATGAAGTACAAGTTATCAAGTACTTCTCTTGAAGAATTTTGTGATTCATTCCAAGAATTATCTATTTAATAATATGATGGCGCTTTTATAGTCTTACAAAGTTAAAGTATATAATGGGCATACAGCAAAACAAGGCAGTAACAAAAACACAAAATAAGCTCTTTGTTTATATTGCGGCATCGTATTTGCCGCTTTATATGCTGTGTTTGTAAGCAATAATTGCTTACCCATTTTAACTTTTTAGGAGAGCTATATGAGCACCATGACACTTAAGCCGAGCGAAGCAGACAAGGCAATCGAAGCTCTGGTAAAGGTCAATTTTGAAATCGCAAAGGAAGGCGGTGATCGCCGTGGCCTGTTTATGTGGGGGCCTCCCGGCGTAGCAAAGAGTGCTACCGTTAAGGCCGTTGCTAAGCGCCTTAACCTGCTTGTGATTGATATTCGTCTTACTCAGATGGATCCTACCGATCTCCGTGGTATTCC
>DMYZ01000230.1:0-1440 GCA_003483565.1 Prevotella sp. | reverse complement strand
CATGTGTACGATGGCGCAATTATTCTTCTCGATGAGCTTCCTAACGCAGCTCCTTCGGTTCAGGCTGGTTCTTATCAGCTAGTGCTGGATGGCCGCCTTGGTGAATACATCGTTCCCGATAACGTTGTTGTTATGGCAGCAGGGAACCGAGATACGGATAAGGGTTCTACCTTTAAGATGCCGACTCCCCTTATGAACCGATTTGTTCATATTGAAGTCCGGTCTGACTTTGGCGATTGGCAGGATTTTGCCCTTATGTCCAAGTTTAACAAGGACGTGGTTGGTTATCTGAGCGCCTTTAAGTCGCATCTGTATAACTTTGATCCCGCAAGCGCGTCTCGTGGTTTTGCTACTGGCCGTTCTTGGCACGCTGTATCTGACATCCTGAACTTTGGTGGCAATATGCCCGATAACGTTCTTCATGCTCTGATTGCTGGTGCTATTGGCGATGGCATTGCTGTACAGTTCCTCGATTATCGTAAGAATGCTGCTCGTCTGCCTTCGGCAAGTGACATTCTCGATGGCCGTGTAACCAAGCTGGACGTAAAGGACACTTCACTGTGTTATTCTCTCACCACCAGCCTGTGTTATGAACTCCAGGAACGGTTCAATAGCCTTAGCAAGGGAACTCCCAAGCAGAAGGCAGAACTGGAAGCGGCTATCAACAACTTCTTCAAGTTTATGATGTCGGAGTTTAAGCCTGAGATGGTTATTATGGGTGCGCGGACTTGCTTGTCCAAGTTCAAGATCCGTTTCAATAGCAAGGCTATTGAGTGCTGGCCGGAGTTTAATAAGAAGTACAATCATCTTATTACTGGCTAATTTGCCTTTGCTCTCCGAAAAAGGGGATGGGTTAACCCATCCCCTTTTTTATAGATCGATTATGGAGATGATAGATGGATAAAATCCAAGAAATTCTTTTAAAACTGAGAATCAAAGAATTAACAGATAATCAATATTTTGGATCTTTGATGATTAAGATGGATCTGGAACAGAATAATGATTGGTGTAAGAGTTTCGCATCAAATGGCAATACTTGGTTCTATAATCGAGAGTTTGTGAAGAACTACAAAGCAAACGTAGTTGTTGGTTTGATGTACCATTCCATGATGCATTTTGCTTTAGGTAATTCTATATGTCCAGAAGGTAAAGATAAATCTCTATGGGATATAGCTGCTGATATCGAAAGTTGGACTAGTGTAAAATTCATGAATCTGGGAGGTATTCCAGATTGTGTTTCGATGGCGCTCCTTTATCTGAATAAATTTGATGGTTACTCTACAGAAATGACTGTAGATCAAATTTATGATTTTATTTCTAATTTCTCTAAAGAAGATTTGGATAGAATCATTGATATTAGGATGGATTCTCATTTAGATAAAAAGGTAGAATTTGATCCTCTTGAAATTCCAGAATCAGAATTTGTCTCTAATGAACTTG
>DMYZ01000255.1:5200-5442 GCA_003483565.1 Prevotella sp. | reverse complement strand
TGTACCCACCCAATGATCAGTTGTCAAAGGTTTTACCGGTTGTTTCGGCTGCGCTTGCAGATTTATGGACAAACAACCTAAGAACATTAATAATAACAAATATCTTTTCATCTCTTTACACTATTACTATACATCAAAAAACACTAAAACAAATTTCCATAAAGAGGAAATCTTCTTACCGAAAAACTGACATCAAAAAAATACTCCTTGCAAAGATAACAAAAAAAATGATATTGTTTTTT
>DMYZ01000255.1:0-5031 GCA_003483565.1 Prevotella sp. | reverse complement strand
AAAAAGAGGTTTCCAATAAAGGAAACCCCTTCTTATATAACATAAAAGCTGCTTATTATTCTTGGTTAGTAAGATATGAATTGTAATCAACCTCACCATTAGGAATAACCCAAGTCCATTTATTTCCATCTGCCGGTGCTATAGTCTTAGCAACAGAAGCATGCGCATTACCACCTTGAGCAAAACTATGACGAACTACAGGAATATCCCATCGCTTGTAATCACTCCAAGCAAAGCCTTCACCCCAAAGTTCAAGTTCACGATAATCTTTAATCTCGTCAAAGAGAGAAGTACCGGTTTTTGAACACTCATAATTAGGGTTACGACCTGAAGTCTTATTCAATTCTACCAAATTGGCTTGAGCTGCAGAAGTATTGCCTAAGAAATAATTAGCCTCTGCCTCGATAAGAACCATTTCGCTAGAACGGATAAATGGAATATAGCCAACACCTGGCTGGCCATTAACCCAGAATTTCAACTGTCCATCAAGATAATAATAGCCAGACTGATAAGCGGCTGTTTTGCCATTTGCCGTATGAGCCTTGATAATAGAATCAGCCTCATTGCGGATTGTTTTATCAGCTAATCCTAAAATACCATAAGTCTGATCTACCTGTTTAGAATCTGTAATATCAATCTCAGGAAACTTATCTTCCGTAATAAACAATTGCTTACGAACATCATTATTAGGGATACGTTGAATCAATTCATGCCCAATAGTACCGGCACCAGTCGGCATATTAGTGGCATAATAGCCATTGCAAGCCCCTTGGACGCCATAAGACCAATACCAATTATTTTCTGCATCACTACCATAACTACCAAAAAGCCACTCATTTGTAGGATCACAAAAACCTGCCTGATAATCTGAATTACTCATTAAAGGGTAACCATTACGTGCCAGTTGAGCCTGGGATAAAGCTGTGGTATAGTCCTCTTTAGTAAGAGCTGCACGAGCATAAACAGCATGAGCAACATTGACATTAGGAATCCAAACATCTCCACTATTTCTATCCTTACCACTCTTATTAAAATAAAAAATTGCAGAATCGCAATCCTGATAAATCTGTTTATAAGTGCCTGCTAATGTAGCGGCAGGAATACTATCAGTAGATTCATCTAAACGTAACGGAAGACCACGAGATGCGCCATTGTTGCTATCCTGCCAACGATAGCAATAATAATGGACCAACTTTTCATAGGCATAAGCTCTAAAAGTCAAAGCCGAAGCCTTAATAAACTGTTTATCAGCATCTGCACCAGATGCTTGATCTACATGCAAGATAATAGAGTTTGCACTACCAATAAGCTGATAATAATAAGCCCATGCATAAGAATCATAAACGGAAGTATTGCGCAAGTGAAATGTCTGATTATGAATAGGAGCCCAACCAGATGCATAATAATTATAATTATAATTCTGACTTGGTAGATTCTCATAGAGACGCATAATAGCATTCTCTCCTGCGAATCCCTGACCATAATATGCTTGCTGAGTCGTCATTTCCTTAGCGATACCGTTCAATGCATTATAAGCATTTGAAGTTGTTGCAAAGACCTGCTTCGTCTCTATAGATTCTGAAGGTGATGTATTCAGATAATCACTGCTACATGCGGTCAGAGACACCAAAGAAACAAACAGAACACCAGAAAATATTTTATTTATATAACTTTTCATATTTTTCATTTTTAATTTTCCTGTGACCTTTTAAAAATCAAATTGAAGTCCGAAATTGAAGACACGAGCTGATACATAAGTATCATCACTACCACCAGCAAAATTATACTGTGGATTCAGGCCTTTACGAGAAGTTATTGTGAAGAGATTCTCCACACCAGCCTTCACACGGATACCACCAAGACCCCATTTTGATACTAACGCTTTTGGAAGGTTATAACCCAAGGTAATATTCTTCATAATCAAATAGGAAGAACTCGTCAGCCAACGGTCACTAACAGCATTGTTATCATCACTTAAATTGAAATCAAGTATAGGAATACCATTTGGATCAATGCGATTAGTAGAAGTTTCTGTCATTCCTTCAGGAGCATTTGACCATGACTTTAAAACATCTTTATGAAGAGCTGAAGCTGATGAAGCTGAAGCTGTAGACATTAGATTTTGATAAGATGCATCATACGTCTTACCTCCCAAACTATAGGTAAATAACAGATTCAAAGAAAGATCCTTCCAACGGAGGCTAGAGCCAAATGCACCATATACTGAAGGAAGAGCAGAACCTGCCCATTCACGCTTAGCATAAGAAGTTGACATCGTATACTTCTTTCCATTGATTTCTACAAGGTCACCCGCAGATGATGCTGAACTTTCTTTAGTCTCATCTAGATCATAAAGAGAACGTCCCGTCATTTGATCAACACCAGCAAAATGATAAGTATACCACTCATAAGCAGAGTGACCTTCTGAATAGTTCTGCTGTCCATGAAGAATATCGGCATGATCAGGCAACTTAATAACCTTGTTGCTTAAAGTCGTTGCATCAAGAGAAAGGTTCCATGTCCAATCTTTGCTACGCACAACATCACCATTAAAGGAAAACTCAAAGCCACGGTTGGAAATTGTACCAATATTCTTATATTGAGTCAGATTCGCAATATCGGCATCATCAGGGAAAGAACCTGCGGATAAAGGTAGACGAACCTGAAACAAAAGATCCTTTGAACGTTTATCAAAATAGCCAATGCTAAAGTTTAAACGATTAAAAAGAGAACCTTCAATACCAAAGTCCAGTGTCTGGGTTGTCTCCCATTTAATATCATTGGCAGCCAATTTTTCCTTTATTAAAGCAGGATTGCCTCCATTCTTTGTAATATAATACAAAGCCTGATAACCATAATAGTCTACAGCCATGTCATTACCAACTTCACCATAAGAAGCACGTGCACGAAGAGCATCAATCCAATTTACATCCTTTAGAAAATTTTCCTTTTTGATATTCCAGTTTAAACCGAAAGAGTAGAAATCACCCCAACGGTTATCCTTACTAAACTTAGAAGAACCATCACGACGATAAGAAAAATCTGCATAATATTTATCCGCATAATTATAACGCACACGACCAAGATAAGACTCTGTCTTGTAATCATAGTCGTAACCTTCCGTCTCAGAATTTGTGATAAAGTTACTTAAAGCCAGAAGTCCATCAACAGTAGCATCCGTATTCAGGACAAAATAGTACTTACGTTTCCAACTATGATTCTCATGACCTGCCAGGACATCAATATTATTCTGTCCAAAACTATGGTTCCAAGTAAGAAGTTCCTGCCCTGTAATGTTTGTATACCGGTAATTATATTCAGAAAGACGACCATTATTGGTAGCACCATCACCAATATTGGGATTATTGTATTGTTCGCGATTTGAAGTAGAATTGCTTAAATCTGTATTCAAGGTAACGCCAAAACCGTAAGGTAAAGTAATTTTAGCATAAGCGATTCCATCTAACACATTTCTTCTGTTCTTATCCTTATCTGTACGCATCTCATAAGCAATATTACGATTGTCCAAATAAGAAGAAGTTGTATCATACTGTTTGTTACCATTTGTATCAAGAGCATAAGTACCGTCAGCATTATGCAGGTAATAAGAATAAACAGGAGCCATATAACGGGTAACATAGAACGGATTAGAATAATGACTACCATTGGCATCTGAATTGAAGTTACAATCCGAAGATGCACCTGACAAGTTCAAGCCTACTTCCAGCCAATTGGTAGCATTAAACTTACTGTTAATACGACCCGTAAAGCGCTCAAAGCCAGAATTTACAGCATATCCATCCTCTTTCAAATAACCAGCAGAAGTATATACATTAAACTTTTCTCCAGATACACCTGCAGAAGCATTGTACTCCTGGCGATAACCTGTCCGCTCAACAGCCTTTTCCCAATCAAGGTCATTATAATTAGGATTCATAGTACCAGTCAAGTTACCATTTGAATCAAACAACTGATTATCTGCCTCATTATAGATATTCTTACGAGCATAGTCACCTATAAGATGCTGAGTAGCATAAGTGGCAGCATCTGACTCTGTTGAAACAATGCCTCCGCTTAATGCATAATTCTTCATAGCTTTCCAAGAAGCTTCCATCCATTGGTTCGCGCCAAGACGCTCATACTCCCCGATACCACGTTCATAAACACCTTGGTTAATATTCAAAGTAAGAATAGGCTTGGAAGCATACCTGGCACGCTTTGTAGTAATCAGAATAACGCCGTTAGCAGCACGGTTACCATAAAGGGCTGCAGAAGATGCATCCTTCAAGACAGACATACTCTCAATATCGTTAGGATTCAACTCGGAGATATTTCCTTCATACGGAACTCCGTCAACTACATAAAGAGGTTGGTCAGCATCCTTTACCAAAGTTCCAACACCTCGAATATGAATAGTTGGCTCTGTACCCGGTTCACCATAAGAATTATTAACCTGAACGCCAGGAGCGGATCCTTCCAAAGCACTTGTTACAGATGTACTAATACGATCCTCAATTTTTTTAGAATCAACTACAGCTACAGAACCTGTAATAGACTGACGCTTTGCAGTTCCATAAGCGACAACAACGACTTCATCCAGATTTTTATTATCTGGTTGTAAAACCACATTAATCGATTTGCCTTTTGCTATTACTTTCTGAGATACCATACCAATATAAGAAATCTCCAATCTTGAATTAGCAGGAACTGATAAAGAAAAATTACCATTAACATCGGTAACTGTTCCTATCTTGGTACCTACAGCCACGACAGCGGCACCCACAATTGGTCCCCCATCTTCCTGAGACAAAACTGTACCGGATACATTGGTTTGTGCCATTGCCATTCCTACACTCAAGAATAAGCAGGCTAAAAACATCATTAGTCTTTTTACCATAATCTTTTTCTTTAGAAGATTACATACCTGACTCTAATACACATATCCGACCCTACGAGCTAGGCAGAAAACTCGTATGACGTCTTCTGCTTGAAACAAAACATACCAGCATTACTGCAACAACATGCATACTA
>DMYZ01000220.1:2327-5459 GCA_003483565.1 Prevotella sp. | reverse complement strand
AAAACATAATGGAATTAGTCTTTGCCCCAGCGGAACTCTCTCCGAACCAGTTGTAGAGATGCGATTCCTTGTCCTTTTTATGTCCGGTGATGTGAATCGTGCTGAATCGTTTTACTCCAGCATGATCGAGCAGCTCGGCTACCCGGTCATGATTTTCTTTTATACTTAAAATGACAGTTAGTTTCATAAGGTCTTATTTTATTTTGTTTTTTAACATTTTAAAATATAACAACGGAACTACAATTAAGGTAAGGAATGTGGAAGTAATAGTTCCCCCAATAAGAGAAATGGCCAATCCCTGGAATATAGGGTCGAAGAGAATGACGATGGCTCCTATGATGACTCCTCCCGCTGTAAGCAGAATAGGCGTTGTTCTTACAGCTCCAGATTCTATGATGGCTTGTTTGAGAGGAATATCTTCTTTCAAACGCAGGTCTATGAAGTCTATCAGCAGTATGGAATTACGTACCATGATACCAGCGAGAGCTATAAAACCTATCATCGACGGAGCGCTGAAATAGGATCCCATGATCCAGTGACCCAGGATAATGCCGATCAGGGACAGCGGTATGGCAGATAATTGTACCAGAGGGGTTATGAAGTTCTGGAACCATGCCACAATGAGGACATAGATAATGATCAATACAAATAAGAAAGCAACACCTAGATCGCGGAATACCTGGTATGTAATCTGCCATTCTCCGTCCCACTTCAATGTGAAATTATCTTCTTTGTCAGGTTGCCTGGTATATTCCTCGTTGAGTTTATAGCCGTTGGGCAGTTTTACCTCGGACAGTTTTTTGGATACATCAGACATTGCATATATCGGGCTTTCCAGTTTCCCCGCAACATCCGCAGTGACATATACTACTTGTTTCTGGTCTTTGCGAGAAATACTTTTTGCCTTCAAACCTTCTGTTACTTTTACTAAATCTCCAATGGGTACCGCAAGTCCGTCTTTATTTACCACTTTCATACTCAAGATATCTTCAAGGCTTGACTTGTCCTTTTCCGGTAACTGAAGGACTATGTCAACCTGGTCAACGGTTGATGGACGGTGCAGGATGCCTACAGGCATTCCGGATAAGGCTGCTCTTATATTTTGCAGGATCTGTGCTTCCGGAATTCCAAGTTTCATGGCTTTGTCTTTATCTACTTCAAATTTATATTCGGTTTGATTGGCTTCCACCGTCCAGTCTACGTCTACAACATTGTCTGTCTTGGAAAGTATGTTTTTTATTTGGCGGGCAACATTGATTTGCTTTGAGTAGTCAGGACCATAAATTTCCGCTACGATGGTTGACATAACCGGTGGACCGGGAGGAACCTCTACAACTTTTACATTTGCATGGTATCTTCTGCCGATAGCTTGCAAACCGGCACGCATGGATTTTGCGATATCATGACTTTGCTCACTGCGCTTGCTTTTGTCAATTAAATTAACTTGTATATCTGCAACATTATCGCCGGATCGTAAGTCATAATGGCGAACCAGTCCATTGAAGTTTATCGGTGATGCTGTTCCTACGTAGGTTTGATAGCTGGTTACCTTATTATTCTTGCTGACATATATTCCCAGTTCTTTGGCTACGGAAGCAGTACGCTCTAAAGTTGTGCCCTCCGGCATGTCGATAATTACCTGAAATTCATTTTTGTTGTCAAACGGCAGCATCTTTACCGGTACAGATTTTGTAAAGAACAGTACGAATGTTGCCAGCAGAATTACGGTCAGTGATATCATAAAGGCCCAGCGTCTTTTTCGGCTTTCCAGAAAAGGTATTGTTATTCTTGAATATATTTTATAGATCTTGGTATCATGGAGCTCATCGGAAGAGTCTCTGGCTGGTGAGCCGTTATTTTTCTTTTCCTTAAATCTAAGGAAGTGATATCCGAAATAAGGTGTCAGCGTGAGCGCTATCAATAAAGAGAATGTCATGGCAATAGCTGCACCGATAGGCATAGGACTCATATAGGGACCCATCATCCCTGATACGAAGGCCATCGGCAATACGGCCGCAATGACGGTTAATGTAGCCAGGATAGTAGGATCCCCCACTTCGTTAATGGCAAAAATAGCAGCCTGAAGGGGAGGAAGATTCTTCATCTTAAAATGTCTGTGCATATTCTCTGCGATAACAATGGAATCGTCAACAACTATACCTGTAACAAAGACAAGAGCAAAGAGTGTTATCCGGTTCAGAGTATATCCTAAGAAATAGTAGGCAAATAAAGTGAGGGCAAATGTGATCGGTACAGACAGGAAGACAACCAGTCCTCCACGCCAGCCCATGGCAAGCATGACAAAAAGAGTCACTGCAATGATGGCAATGATCAGATGCATCAGCAGCTCTGATACCTTGTGTGATGCTGTCTCTCCGTAGTTTCGGGTCACTTCAACATGAATGTCATTTGTAATAACATTCTTTTTTAATTGATTGACCTTGTTGGTGACCGCCTCTGCCAGTTTCATGGCATCTGATCCCTTTTTCTTGGCAATAGAGATGGTTACGGCAGAATAATCATCTGGCATGCTGGCTTTCTTTTTTGCGTTGGCAGCACCATAACTGAAAGAAACATATTGCTTCGGCGTTTCTGGGCCGTCTTCTACATCCGCTATTTGATAAAGGTAAACCGGCTGATTGTCATTCGTACCGACAATCATATTTTTCACTTCATCCTTATTCGTGAAAAAGTTTCCTGTCTGCACAGAATAGACCTGGTCTCCCGTAATGATGTTCCCACTTTCCGCCTGGGCATTATTAGCCTGAAGAGCTTGAGATATTGTTCCAAAGTCAATATGACTTTCAGCCATCTTGTCCTTATCCAGAATCACTTTAACCTGACGGTTTTGTCCTCCAGTGATCTTTACTTGTGCGACATCAGAAATTTTCTTTATTTCATTGCCGGCAACTTCAGAGATCTGCCGGAGTTGGTATCCACTCATCTTGTTGCTCCAAAGAGTGAAAGCCAATGCCGGAACATCATCTATGGAACGTGATCTGACAAGCGGCATGGTTGCTCCTTGTGGCATGTGATCCATATTTTTCATGATTTCGTTATACAGTTTGACGAGGGAGCGTTCTGGATCTTCTCCTACATGAAATTGTATTGTGAGCATGCCCATGCCATTCA
>DMYZ01000220.1:0-2319 GCA_003483565.1 Prevotella sp. | reverse complement strand
CTTTAATGTTGGATGCTATTTTCTCCATCGGTTGTATCACGCTTGATTCCACTTCTTCCGGGGAAGCACCCGGGTAGCCGATCATGATATCCGCGGTAGGAACTTCTATCTGAGGATCCTCTTCCCGTGGAATAAAATATATGCTGAATAAGCCTAAAAGCAAAAATGCAAATACCAGCAGGATGCTGAGCTTCGATTTGATGAATGCATTGGCTATCTTTCCTGAAATTCCATGTTCCATAACTTGCGTATTAGTTCATTACAATAATTTTTTGTCCATTGTAGAGTCTTATATTCACATTTTCTATCACACGGTCTGTTATGTTGAGTCCGGATAAAACAGCAACATGGTCTCCTGTCTCATTACCTAAGCGGATCCAATGTAAAATAGCTCTGTTGTCCTTGCCTGCAACATAAACGCCGGTTAACTGGTCTTTTGTAACAACAGATGATTTCTTTACTAGTATTCGTGGTGCACCTTTTCCTGCTCCTCTGTTAGGAATATGTATTCCTGCATACATTCCGGAACGCAGTATTGATCTGTCTTTTTGACTGATGGATATCTTTATACCATATTGTCCTCCTGTCATTGTCGCGGAAGGACTCAACTCACTGATAACGCCATTGATGATTGTGTTAATAGATTTAATATCTATACTTACATGGTCTCCTGTATGTATATAGGCGACATGGTTTTCAGGAATGGAAGCTGTCACGTTCATATTTCCTGATTCTTCTATAGACAGCAGAGGCATACCAGGACTTGCCATATTTCCTTCATCTGCCATCTTTTGTGTGATAACTCCAGAGAAAGGAGCTTTGATATAAGTATAGGCTAGCATTGATCTTACTTCATTCAGTCCCTGTCTGGCCATTTGCAAATGTGCTTTTGCCGATGTATTTTTGAGTGCTACATTCTCCAGTTCTTTATCTGAAACACTTTTCTCGTTGTGCAAAGTCTGGTATCTTTGATAATCATGTTGTGCATCTTTGGCCGCAGCTTCAGCTTCAGTTATCATTGCTCTGCTCTGAGCCTCTTTCGCTTTTAGATCATTACTGTTGATAGCCAGCAGAGTTTGCCCTCTTTTTACGTGGTCACCTTGTCTTACATAGATTTTGTCTATATATCCCATGACTTTAGTACTAATGACAGCTGTTTGTTTAGCAGAGACCATTCCGCTGACAAAAATTTCCTCATTGTTTGTTCTTGTGGGGTAATACGTGCTTACCCGTACTGCATTCTCCTTTTTTTCTTTATTTGATTTAGGTGAGCATGAAGCAAGTACCGTAATGATGGCAATGTATAATAATGTACGTATATTCATTGTTTCAAATGATTGGTTATAAATTAATAATTAGAGGCCAGCAATTCTATATAATATTTTGTAATGTTATATGCCATTATTGACTGTGCTAATGCAATTTTTTGCTGAGAGAGCTGAGCCTGAGCAGTGAGAAGATCTGTAGTACTGCTTAGTCCTTCTTTATATCTGTTCCTGAGAATTCTCAAAGCCTCTGCAGCTTGTGCCACACTCGTATTATGTTTTTTTATTTCTATTTGCAGATCATTCATATCTCTTATGGTTTTATTCAGTTCGAGTCGACTTTTATCAATAAATAAATCGATTTCTCTCTTTGTCTTCTCAAGGGTATAATTGGATGATTTTACCTTACTTATGTTTTTGTTGCCTGAAAATATATTCCATGTGAAGGTTATACCGGCCATATAAGAGCTTTTGTTAAATCCCAGTATTTTAGAATCATTGAACTGGTAGCTTCCAAATCCATTTATTTTAGGCAAGAATGCCATGTATGCTGATTTTGACATCATCTTAGATACATCCAGAGTAGTTTTCATAGCCATAATGTCTGACCTTGTTTCTGCAAGAATGGGAATATTAACTTCCGGCAGTTCTTGTACCAGGGAATCCGTTGAATATAAAGGAGGATCGTCTTGCGAATTGCCTGCTAAGAGATGAAGTCCTTCTGATGCATTTTTTATATTGCTTTCGGCTTTAGAAAGAGTACTTTCAACTGTGTTTACTTGTACTTCAGCATTTAATACATCTGATTTTTGTACTAGTCCTTGCCTATAGAAATTGTTGACGGATCCTTTTATTTGTAGAACATCAGTCAGGGTCCCTTGCAATATCTGCTTTAGCTGATAGGCAAATTGCAGTTCAGTATAAGCCTTCTTTGCCTCATAGGCAGTATATTCTTTAGTGTATATTGACTGATATTTGTATATATCCTGCTGAAGTTTGGTACTCTTGCGTGCATAAACCATATCAAGATTGAATATCGGGATTTTAGCATCTA
>DMYZ01000162.1:1737-4972 GCA_003483565.1 Prevotella sp. | reverse complement strand
TGACAGATAGTTTTTATCTATATCCGTATACTGGTTCCACACATTTATATAAGCCTGGAAATATCATAAGCAACCATTAATTACCACTCATAATAATATAAAAAGAATTTTCGTTCCTCAAAAACTCTACATGATATAAATTTACACGATCTCCCTGATTCTTATTCACATACAAAGCCATCAAGTTTTTTCTATACTGTACTTTTTCAAATCCTATCTTACACATAAAGGGTTGATAATTTCTTATTCTTGCACTAGATGGCAATAATACTTTTATGGAATCCAAACTATAATGTAAACTATCATCGCTTGTTGCTATAAAAGTAACTCCAACAAAATCTTTTCCAGAAGGTTCCAGCTCACCAGACTGTTCATTTACAAAGACATTAGAACCATAATATTTTTTCTTTATATATTTCTTATTATGAAAAAAATCATAACCATCATAATTCTTTGTTGATTTTACGTCTAATGGTAATCCATCATAATAACTGGATATTTCATTCTCTATCTTACTCCAATTCTGAGAATCATAGGAATCATATAAGATTTTATACATCTTTTCAAAATCATAAGAACGAAACTGATAAATCTTTTTTACGGTGCAACATGATGCCAATAAAAATACAAACAATAAAAATATATTTATTATTCTATATTCTGCCTTGCTATTAGAATGTATCTTCATAATATGGATTGTTAAATATTGAAACACCAGAATAACTTTTTCTCATATAAGGCTTGCTGTTTTTATACTACAAAATTGTTTAAAAGCTTAACGTTTAATTACATAATAAGCCTTGCACGTATATTTCTCATTGGAAATTTTATTCATCGCCGGAGAAAATCGCAGGGAACGAAAAGAATTTAAAAAAATATCATAAAATTTATTATATTGCTCACCGGCAGGTCTTTCCTTTACCGTTGTCATTTTTTCTATATTTCCAGCGGTATCCAAATCTAATATTAAATCTATTTCAAAACTATCAGGTTTGACATCATTAGCAGAAAGCCGGGATTGAGCATCACCAATCAGACTATCAACTTTGCTCTTATTAAATAAAGAAGACGGTCGCGTATATCCTTCGTAAAACACAGGATCATATTGTGGTCTGATGACTTCGGGCGTTGATATATACAAATATGACTGGTCTTTTGAACCTAACCATAATGAGTCCTTGGTGAGTTTTACTATATTTATAGTATCAATATATTGCTTCTCTTTTTTTTATCATAGTAGACTACTATAGCATTTCCATTGATTTTAAACCTTTTGGGTAAACAAAGTCAAAGGGATTGGTTGTCATGAAATAATGCTGGCTATCAAACTCCTGATACAACCTATATTTTTTACGAAACAACATCCCATACTGATTTTTAGGTAAACACCAACATTTAATACTGTCATTTGTCAATAAGGACAAAGTTGAGTTGGCATTCCTACACGATATCATCATCAAAAATAGTATTGCTATAATAATTTGAATTGTAACTTTTCTCATCTTTCCAATATTTGATTATTATTTAAACCCATTAGCAGAATTAAATCAGTGCATATTTTATTATCCCAATAGGTAAGAAAAAACTATTCTACACAATAGAAGGAAAACGGATGCCTTACAGAACAAGTCTAAAAAAAAACGGACTGTTTCTAATACCGATAATCAACATATATCATCTTTGTTATTAATACATTAACTGGTTTCCCGTTGTGTTCGCCCGCCTGCCAGTTTTGCATTAAATTCAGTGCTTTTAATCCCGCTTTTTCAAACTCCGTTAATTCGTTTGTTTTTTTATCACAAATTCTTGCACCAATTAAATGGCCTTCTGTATCGACAATAAACCGAACACGTAATTTCGTTTGTATCGGCTCTTGTGTGTCTTTTGCAGAATTATAATGAAAAAATTTCGCAAAATCAGCCATAAAAGCCTTGTTTCCTCCTTTATAGAAAGGCATTCTTTCAACAAAAAGATATACCTTTTGCTGTGTCTGACTGTCGTATTTCGTCACGTTATTTTCTTGTTGTCCTTGTGCGGAATGGCATAGACATAAACCAAATATCGTTAAAATCAATAAATGTAATTTATTGATTACCCACAGGTACTCCTGGTAAGTTGAACCAATAGTTTTCATAAAATTGCTTATATAAATTAGTATTTTGAGAAGGGGTTAAAGACGAGTTATATTTTGGTATAAAACCATAACCCTGATTTTGCAAATTTATCTCATTCAACATAAAATTAAGTTGCCCTTTTGTTAGAAACGTTTGATTTGTACCTTTTTGTCCATTAATCGTTATCATTGGATAATTCATAACATTATTAACAATATTCGCATCAGTTGTAGGGGTAGAAACAAAAGTATTAGGCGCAGTTCTTAATAATTTAGTGTCTGCCGTTTGAGTCGTTTCAAATGGGTGCTCTAATCTTAATATGTGTAACATTTCGTGTGTTGCATCCTCGCCAACAGTGGAAGCAGATCTTACTTTGCCTGAGGAGTTGAGTAAATTAACTGAAGAATGAAAATAAGAGGTCATTCCACCTATATTATCATTCATTTGCACCAAAGCAAGCGATTGCAAAATATTAGGGTTATTATCATAAAAAGTAATTGTCCCCAGCATTGTACCACCTGAAGATTGAGATAAAGTATTATTAAATTGGGTTGCAATGGCTGTTTTATACGCACTGATCTGCGCTGCTGTGTAATTTTCTGAAATTGAAAAATTTAATGTTACATTGATAGTTGTTTGTCCGTTTACAGTAAAATAAGTCCATTCGTTACCGTCTTTATCTGCCCGATTAATTGGGTCATCGCCACAATAGGCATAAGGGCTGACATTATAATGTTTCTCTGCCAATGGGTCTATCCGGTCCCAGGACGGAAGTATAGCATCATACTGCCTTGCTCCGTAATCATAGGTGTTCAGACCATGCATCATATCCAGCTCCTTTCCGTTATATTTGTATTTCTGGAAACTGACATCGGATTGGCTATTACTGAACGGCGTGCCAAAGGGATAATAATCATTTGTCTGATGGATCAAACCTTCTGTATCTACCACTTCACGGATATTTCCTAAATGATCCTTATTGAAATAATAGAACGCTAAACCATTGATCTTGCGACTGGCTGACATAGCTAACAACCAGTGTTGCAACAGTTTTCTGTATTCGTCATCACTCATATCCTTGGTTTTTATCAGTTTCATTAGATATTTACCACTGGAATAGC
>DMYZ01000162.1:0-1549 GCA_003483565.1 Prevotella sp. | reverse complement strand
CCTGTAGAGGTATAGATATATGCCGTCACGTTTCCATTATTAAACTGAATTCTCTGCGGATTATTGTTCCTGTCATATTTTATTGCTGTAATTCCACGGGTACCGTCCATTATCAGAGAACCATTGCCATTGTATGCTATCTCATCTGAGCCCGACTTCAGGTCAAGGGAATTGGCATAAAGAACAGATGGAACACTTTCCACGACGGAACTTAGTTTATTTCCGTCATAAGTCATTCGGTTCATCATGCCAGCTATTTCTCAATAAGTGGAATACAGTCCATTGGTGAGGAAACATTATCATCTAACTTTTTCTGAAGATATTCTTCTACGCTTTTACTCTTCACAATCGCAACTCGATTTTCATAAAACAAAGAATTTTTTTGTTCCTTATAACAACATAGACAAATGACTCGTGAGGTCGAATATTCTTCATAAAAGTTGTTCCTATTCGATTCGTTATTTTGTTTTGAAAATTTTAAGATTGCTAAATATTTCATCATACTCATTCAATTTATTTTCAGGTACTCTATCATATAAAATATCAAGATTATATGGAAATATATTGATTTCTCTTTTGTAAAAAAATTCGTTATTTTCTATATACTTATATTTTCTATCACGAAGCAATCCTGATATTTTAAAATCGGATACTTCATTTGCAGGTTTATCTATTGACTCATAATTCATTGCACCAAAATGAAAACTTAGGACAACATTATCCTTGTAAACAAGAATATCTTTAAATACGCCTTCTTCATACAATGTAGTTTTTACTTTATAATGTCCGGGAACTAAAAAACAAATAATATAGTTCGGGGCTATTCGTACAGTGTCATATTGTATAATTTGGCTATAAGATCTGATACTTCCAATTACTAATAACAAACATAGTATACGCAATCTATTCATTTTTATTGTTTTTGTTAAAATTCTGCTCTGCTTCATGAATCACAGCATTTATTTGTTCCATTAATTCTGTGTATGCTATCTCATCTGAGCCCGACTTCAGATCAAGGGAATTGGCATAAAGAACAGATGGAACACTTTCCACGACGGAACTTAGTTTATTTCCGTCATAAGTCATTCGGAGATCATCTATCGCTCCATATTTAACGGTCTTTTTCATCATCTCCGGAATTAGGGAAAAGTTTTTTTGGGGGGCAGTATCTTCTTTCTCTTCATAGCACTATTGATGAAGAGTAGAATGGATTTAGATTATGCATGTCTTTTCCTTTCCCGTTACCGCTTCTGGCAATGTGTGTATTACCGCAATTTCGAGTCATTTCAACGATGCAAGACAAATATACGATTTTCTTATAACATATTCAAGTTTTTATCTGCCTTTTTTAACTCTTTTATCTTTATTCTACCAAAACGAGCAACAAAATGTATCGTCCAACGCCTGTTCTATGCTCTTCTGTCTTTTGGTCTGTCTTATTTTCTATTCTGCCGTTTATTTTCTTTTCTTTACACCAGGCAGGAGTGTTGATTCTCCGGCTTTCCTGTTCTGTAAATCTTTAAAATACCGTTTCCGAACGGAAACGTCT
>DMYZ01000097.1 GCA_003483565.1 Prevotella sp. | reverse complement strand
GATTTCGTCAATCCGGAGATAACACTTTCTTCTATGAGTTCTACCAATCAGGTTCCCGATTTTATTATGGGTACCCAGTCAAATATCCAGGAAGCGGTATATGGTCGTATTCGTAATATCAATGACGTCCTGGCAGGTATTAATGGAAGTTCTGGAATTACTGATGAAGAGAAGAATGAACTGTTGGGTCAGGTCTATTTCTTTCGTGCATGGTGCTATTATAACCTTTTCAAATGGTATGGAGGTGTCCCTATTGTAACAAGTACTCAAAACCCTGTAGAAGGAACGACTAATCCGCGTCAGTCTGCAAGTGTTGTTAAGGATTTCATCCTTTCAGATCTTGATAAATCGGCTCAATTATTGGCTTCAAAAACAATGAATGGAGGTTGGACTGGCAGTGACTGGGGACGTATTACTACAGGTACAGCTCTTGCACTGAAAGGTCGTGTACTTCTATTGTGGGCTAGTCCTCTTTTTAATCGTGCTAACGATAAGAGTCGTTGGACTTCAGCTTACCAGACGATGAAGGCTGAGAAAGATTCTATAGATGCTTGCGGTTATCATTTGTATCAGGCTTCTAACAATATTAATGGTGCAAGTTATTCTTCAATGTTTGCTCAGTCAACAGAAAACCCGGAAGCTGTATTTGTTACTCTTTTCAATAGCGTTGTTGGCGATGGGCTGGACAACCAAAAGAATAATTCTTGGGAGCGTGCTATCCGTCCTTCTAATACAGGTGGTAGTGGTAAAAATGCTTCTTCAATGCTTGTTGATATGTTTCCTATGGCTGATGGAAAAATTCCGGCAGGTGCTGGTACTTATACCAAATTAGAGTCATCCTCCGATACCTATGACAAAGATGTTCCTTTTGTTGATCGTGATCCTCGTTTTTATCGTACTTTTAGCATGCCGGGTTTCCGCTGGGCATATAATGGTGATGCAAGCAAAAAGGACGCAAATAACCCTTCCAATGGTTCTAACTATGTACTTTGGAATTATGTCTGGTATACAAATATTGATGATCAAAACAATGTAGAGAGTGGTTCTTCTTATGGTGCTGATAATCTTTTGAGCGGTCGTCAGGGAATTTATGTTCGTAAAAAGAGCGATGATCTTGATGCCAATAGCCCTTTGTATACTTATTCTTTTAGCAATCAGGGTTATGGTGCTGATCCTTTCTATTCTGCTGCACCTCTCATAGAAATTCGCTATGCCGAAGTACTGCTCAACCTCGCGGAGGTGGCTTGCGGAGCAGGGGATATGGACTATGCTGTACAGTTGTTACAGCAAATTCGTGCTCGTGTAGGTTATACTGCTGCTGATAATTATGGATTACAGAGCAATCTTTCTAGTGATCAAGCTACTTGCATGAGTGCTATCCTCTATGAGCGTCAGATTGAATTTGCTTATGAAGGCAAACGTTTTGATGATATGCGCCGTTGGTTACTTTTTGATGGTGGTGCTGATTTTAGTTCAATATCCGGTTGCCCTGAAGACTGGAAACTTACAGGGTGGGGAGGTAATACCTGTTCATGGCTCGGTTTTAAGCCGTTTAATGGTCAGCGTCGTGAAAATATGGAATTCCGAGTAGCTGATGCTTATGGACTAGGTGGCACTACCTATAATAGTGACCCATTAGTAAAAGCAGGTGTCACTCGCCCTTCAGGAGTTGATCTTCGCCAAAATCTTACTTCTCAGGTTAAAGCTCTTGCAATCTGGTATAAAACAAATCTTGTACGCAAGGTTCGGAAGGGAGATAACTATAATTCTGCTCATGTACCAGAATATATTGATTTCCGTCCTAATTATTATCTGTTGGGACTTTCTGAAGGCGCATCAGCAGCAGGCAAACAGTTGAAACAGACTATCGGATGGGAAAGTTATAGCCAGGGAGGTGCTATGGGAACTTTTGATCCATTAGCAAATTAATAAATATAAGAGATTCCTAAGGCTATGTTGTAAAGATGTAGTGATTAAATAACGAGCGATTCAATTTGAATCGCTCGTTATTTAATGTCCTTTTACTTGCTATTTGATGCCGTGATATGTTACTTATTTCTTTATTGTGATAGATAACTAAACAGGTCTCATCATTGTCTTGGGAGCTGTAATTTATCTTATTTCTTAAATGTAAAATTCAGAAGTATCAACTAAACCGGCACGGAAGGCATATTTTATCGCTTCATGTGCTGTATTTACTCCTAATTTGCGGAAGATATTCTTCCGGTGGGTGTTGATTGTGTGAATGGAACAGAAGCGCTCTGTTGCAATATCCTTTGTAGTCTTTCCCTGAGCTATTGATTTCAAAATCTCTATTTCTGTAGGTGTGAGTGTGGTTGGTGTTTCCTCCTTTTGATTTTGATCCAGGATTATTTCTGTAGCCCGCTGGCAGATATAACGATGTCCGCTAATAGCCGCCTGTATGGCTTCTTGAATAATTTTTAGTGGTGAATCTTTAAATATTATGCTGATTCGATGACTCGAATAGATCACTTTACGTAGAAAGATGTCCGTAAGATCATCACTGATAAGAATCCATAGAGTTTGCGGGAAGCGCTCGCTTACAATGAGAAGATTTTCGACATCTGTAAAGTCGAACAAAGTGTAATCCAGAAGGATGATACATCCTGGTCGCTGTTTGAGCAATAGAATAAGCTCCGTCTTGTCCTCTGCATGTGCAATATTACTATTGCCCGTATCCTCTTTAAGGAGTGCTTCCAAAGCAAAAGATGTAAGTTCCTGAAGGTCTGCCACAATAAATTCTGCCATAAATATATTTATTTCCTCTTTTATCATGCAAAGCTACTTGTTTTTTCACTTGTGCAAAATAGACAGAATATGGTATATTAGTACCATGAATGTGGTATATCAGTTCGCTATATAGATGAAATTATAATAATTCTGGTAATTCGAAAAGACGAATGCTATTGGATCCTTTGATGAGAATATAATAACCTTCCGGTTTCTTGTAAGCGATCTCAGCCTTGACTTCGTCTATGTTCTTGAATTTTTTATAATTACAATCTGTCTTACCGAATTCTTCACCGACCAGCCAAATTTGATCTATGCTGCAATCTTTCAGCATATCAACAACTTTTTGATGTTCTTCTAAAGAAACATTTCCTAGTTCCCTCATATCACCAAGAATAGCCATTTTCGGACTTACATCCATCACCTTGAAATTTTGTAGGGCTGCAGCTATACTGGAAGGATTAGCATTATAGGCGTCAACAATGAGTTTGTTGCTTTTCGTGATGGTTAGCTGGCTTCGGTTGTTGCTGGGTATATAGTTTTCAAGAGCATGGTTGATTTTCTGAGGGTTGACTTCGAAGTGTAGTCCAATTGTGATGGCAGCAAGCATATTGTCAATGTTGTAAGAACCAATGAGATGAGTCTGCACTTCATAAATATGAGTGTCGCCCAGCTTTTGCCAAGAAAATTTGAGAAACGGAGAACAACTGATAACTTCTCCTCTTATTTGGGCCTCTTCATCTTCTCCATAAGTAATGACCCTATTGATGTCGCGCTGTTGAACCATATCAACAAGATTATCATTGCTTTCATTAAGGAACACGAGACCATTATGAGCTCCGAGAAAATCATAAAGTTCACCTTTTGTTTTCTTTACACCTTCGAAACTACCGAACCCAAGCAAATGGGCACGGCCGACATTCGTGATCATTCCACACGTAGGTTCTACATAGTTAACTAATTTCTCAATATCTCCAGGGTGGCTGGCACCCATTTCAACAACAGCAATCTCATGCTCAGCATTGAGACGCAGCAATGTCTTGGGAACACCTACATCATTATTAAAATTACCCTCTGTATGCATTACTGTATAACATTCATTGAGTACAGCAGAAACTAATTCTTTTGTTGTAGTCTTTCCATTGGTGCCAGTGATGCCTATAACAGGAATATCGAACTGGCGCCGATGCTCACGGGCAAGTTCTTTGAAGGTCGTGAGACAGTCCTCTACAAGAATAAAATGGTCGTTTCCTTCAGGAACAAACTCCTTTTCATCAACAATAGCAAAAGCACAACCCTTGTCAAGAGCCATGGCTGCGAATTTATTGCCATTAAAAGAGGCACCCTTTAAAGCAATGAAAATACTGCCTTTAGGGCAATTACGGCTGTCGGTAGTAATGACAGGATGTTCCTGGTATATCTGGTATAATTGTTTTATATTCATTTTTTGTTGTTTATTTGTTGCAAAAGTACAAAAAAAACTGAAAGTCACAGCTTTTCTCGATTAATATTCTTACTTTTGCATGAGTAGTATTATATATTTTGATTGATGAATAACCAGATTGATTATACCATTAATGTCCGAGGTTCTCTTCTTTCGTTGAAGAAACCATGCGTTATGGGCATTCTTAACTGCACTCCTGATAGTTTCTTTGCCGGAAGCCGGAAGCAGACGGGGGGAGAGATTGCTTCAAGGGCTAATCAAATACTTGAAGAGGGAGGTAAAATTATCGATGTTGGTGCTTTCTCTACACGTCCTGGAGCTGCAGAGGTTACAGAAGAAGAAGAGATGAAGCGACTTCGTTTTGCTCTTGGCATTATTCGCAAAGAACATCCGGATGCAATTCTTTCTATTGATACTTTTCGCCCTAACGTAGCGCAAATGGCGGTAGAGGAGTATGATGCTGATATTATCAATGATGTGTCAGAAGGTGGTATTACTGGAATTGTGGATAAACCGCTCAATGAGAAATATGATATCACGGTAAAAAATAATTATTCTGGTTACCCTGCTATCTTCCGCATGATGGGGAAACTGAAGGTGCCTTACATACTCATGTCTGTTCAGACTAACTTGCATGATATGATAATTAACTTTTCAAAAGAAATACAGCAGTTGCGTGATCTTGGGGTCAAAGATATTATACTAGATCCCGGATTTGGTTTTGGCAAGTCTCTTAATGGCAATTACCAATTACTTCGCGAGATGGATAAACTTGCTGCTTTCAATCTACCAATATTGGTTGGTGTATCTCGCAAACGTATGATTCATCAACTGTTGGGTGTCTCTGTTGATGAATCTCTCAATGGAACCGTCGTCATTAATACAATCGCATTGATGAAAGGTGCAGGAATCTTGCGGGTACATGATGTAAAGGAAGCTTTTCAGGCAGTGAATATCTATAATAAGATGTTATCATCTTCAGAAGAAGTGAAAGCATGATAGAATTCGGAATTAAAGATATTATTGATATTGTTCTTGTGGCGATGATGTTGTATTACATTTATCGTTTGATGAAAGAATCCCGGTCACTGAATGTCTTTATCGGCATTTTGGTATTTGTGCTGATATGGCTTTTTGTAAGTCAAGTTCTTGAGATGAGACTGCTTGGTGCCATCCTTGATCAGTTGGTTAATGTTGGGGTCATTGCTATCATTGTTCTCTTTCAGGAAGATATTCGTAAATTCCTCTATGAGCTCGGTACACAGAAAGGTATTCGCAAATTAGTGAAGTTTTTTAAGTCGAACCGTAACGATAAAAATGATAGGGAAGCCAATAAGGAAACCATTATCCCAATCGTGATGGCTTGCATGAGTATGGCCAAAAAATATGTTGGTGCCCTTATAGTGATAGAGCGGAGTGTGCCTTTAAGAGATATTGTTGATACTGGAGAACTTATAGACGCCCGTATAAATCAGAGGCTTATAGAGAATGTTTTCTTTAAGAATTCACCTATGCATGATGGAGCTATGGTCATTTCTCATAAACGTATTGAAGCTGCAGGTTGTATTCTTCCTGTAAGTCATAGTCTTGATATTCCTAAGGAATTAGGGCTACGGCACCGGGCAGCCATGGGTATTTCTCAGAATAGTGATGCTATTGCTGTTGTCGTATCGGAAGAAACAGGTCGAATATCTGTTGCTATTAAGGGCGATTTCCATCTTCGCCTGTCTGCAGAGGAACTTGAAAGTATACTGACACGTGAGATTTAGCAAATTTTAGCCCTATCTTATTAAGCATTCTTCATATTTTTTATTATTTTTGCAAACTAGATATAGCAAAATCAGAAATAAACTACTGAAGATTAAATTTTAATAGAAAAATATATTATGGATTTATTACAGCAAATCGTAGCACGTGCTAAAGCAGATAAGCAGCGCATCGTGCTCCCTGAAGCAGAAGAGGAACGTACACTGAAAGCCGCCGACAAGGCGTTGGCTGATGACTTGGCGGACCTCATCCTCATCGGTAATCCTGCTAATATCAAAGCTCTCTCTGAAAAGTGGAACTTAAAGAGTATTGGCAAGGCTACTATCGTAGACCCTCAGAATAACCCTAAAGTAGAAGAGTATGCAGCAAAACTGGCTGACCTCCGTAAAAAGAAGGGCATGACTGTAGAACAGGCTCGTGAACTCATTACGAAAAGTAACTTATATTTGGGTTGTATGATTATTAAGACCGGAGGTGCTGACGGCCAGATTTCAGGTGCCCTGAGTACAACAGGAGATACTCTTCGTCCAGCTCTCCAGATTATCAAGTGTGCTCCTGGTATTACTTGTGTCAGTGGTGCTATGCTGCTGATTAGCAAAAATAAAGAATATGGTGACAATGGTGTTGTCGTTATGGGGGATGTAGCTGTAACTCCAAATCCAACGGCTGATCAGTTAGCCCAGATTGCCTATACTACAGCTGCTACAGCTAAAAGCGTTGCAGGTGTCGCAGAACCTAAAGTCGCAATGTTGAGTTTCTCTACTAAGGGGAGTGCTAAAGATGCTATTGATAAAGCTACAGGAAAAAGTGTGTATATCATTGACAAAGTAACAGATGCTACTAAACTGGCTAAGGAAAAATATCCCGAGTTGAAAATTGACGGTGAACTTCAGGCTGATGCAGCCTTAGTTCCTTTTGTTGCGGAAAAGAAAGCTCCGGAAAGTGATATTGCTGGTAAGGCTAACGTTCTAGTCGTTCCGAATTTGGAAGTAGGTAATATCGGCTATAAATTAGTCCAGCGCCTGGGGGGTGCTATAGCTATAGGTCCTATTCTTCAGGGTATAGCTCGTCCTGTAAATGATTTGTCTCGTGGCTGCTCTGTAGATGATATCTACTATATGGTTGCGATTACTTCTTGCCAGGCTCAGGATGCCAAAAAGGCTTAATCTTATTCGTCAATAAATCTATTAATTATATCAGATAATGAAGATTCTTGTTTTGAACTGTGGTAGTTCTTCAATCAAGTATAAGTTGTACAATATGGATGATGAGTCTGTATTGGCTCAAGGTGGTGTTGAACGTATAGGTCTTGATAATGCTTTCGTCAAGGTAAAATTGCCTGATGGAGAGAAGAAACAGATTATGGCTGATCTTCCCACCCATAAAGAAGGAGTTAATTTGGTTTTCCAATGTCTTCTTGACAAGGACTTCGGCGCGATTAAGAATTTAGCAGAAATAGATGCTGTAGGTCATCGTATTGTGCAGGGTGGCGATAAGTACAACAAGTCTGTTATTGTAAATCAGAGTGTTGAAGACGGTATTGTAGATCTTTGTGATCTGGCACCGGTACATAATGCAGGACATCTGAGAGGTATTCGTGCTGTGGATGCTTTGATGCCAAATACTCATCAAGTCTGTGTTTTTGACTATGCTTTCCATAGTACAATGCCCGATTATGCTTACCTCTCTGCTGCTCCTTATGAGTTATATGAGAAATATCATGTACGCCGTTATGGTT
>DMYZ01000090.1 GCA_003483565.1 Prevotella sp. | reverse complement strand
GCACTCGAGGCACAGTGATCGGCAATAATAATGAAAACGGTATTGGCAAACCAGGATTTGCGAGAAGCATCACTCAAAAACTTACCAATAGCATAGTCTGTATATTTCACTGTAGCCTCACGGGTATTCGGATCACCCACTACTTTGATACTTCCAGCAGGATAAGTGTATGGACGATGATTGCTTGTGGTCATGATCTGTGCAAAGAATGGTTTCCCGGTGCGTGCGTCAGCATCAAATACCTTCAGACTCTTGTTAAACATATCTCCATCGCAGACTCCCCATATATTGGCAAAAGAAATTTCATTACTCTTAAAGGCACTCCTGTCAATAACCTGATAGCCATTATGTGAGAAATAATCACCCATATTGTCAAAGTAGCTGTCTCCGCCATAAAGGAACTGAGGCAGATATCCCTGCTTCTTTAATACAGCGCCAACAGAAAGTGAGCCCATCCTGTTCTCCTTCCTTTTAATAATACTCTCTCCGGCACTCGGCGGGACACAAAGAGACAAGGCTTCCAGACCACGGACGGTACGGTTACCTGCTGCATAAAGGTTATCAAAGACCAGACTTTTAGGCATTAACCGGTCCAGGTTCGGAGTGAGATGCTCCGTATTACCATAGCGAGTAAGAAATTCACCGCTGAGACTCTCTACCGTGATAAGCACTATATTACAACGGTCAGGCTTTCCGTCAGAGCCCAAGACTTTCATACCCGAGGAATTAAGTCCGGATTCCCGCCTGTAATTCTCTTCGCACAACTTCTCAGGAAGCATAGTGTAAAATTTATCATACTCCAGTTTATTATCATGGAAAGCAATGACAAAATCACAAGCTCCGTTCTGTTCCAGTTGAGTAACATACTGATTATTGCTCTGAAGAGTATGAGTAAAAGCAGTAAGACCGAAGCCTACGGCAAGGACTGCAAGATAAATACCGACATGGGCAGACAACAGGCAAGGACCATAAAGACGGAATATCTTAAAACGATTATGGCGCGATTGCAGGATGATAATTGCTGTCGTAAGAATTAAAATGCAGATCATTATCGGTACTATGGCATACGATTCCATGATATTTCCGATCACTTCATGAGTATAGACCAGATAATCGACAGCTATAAAATTGTATCGTACGCCAAATTCCTGCCAGAAAAATATTTCACCTACAGCAATAACAAGAAAAAGGAACACATATACTCCCCATGCAAAATACAAGGAAACACGACGCCAGTTTTCCCTTATTTTGGGCATAAAATAACGCAAGGCAAAACTAGCGAGTTTCCATCCTAAAAAGATCTTGGCAACTTTCGGTGCCCCTCCTCCGTATTCATCAAAGATAGAATGAAAGAACATAACATAAATGAAAGCAGCCAGCAACAAGATCAGAATGACGAGCCCGACCCTCTTTCTGTATTTGACCTCATTCAGTCCCATATAAAGTGCGGCCAAAGGTATGGTGAGCAAGAGCCCTACGCCAGCATCCGACAAGACACCGACAACAAGGGCACGGGCAATGGTGCCAAAAGTAAGCGAACCATCCGGCGTCATAAGCATCAACACTATGCGGAGAAGAAAGCCGACAGTGATATATAATGACAGGAATTTCTTAATAATCACATAAATAGGATTATGGTATTCAATACTCTTAGCATCCAAAATCTTTTTGACATTCATAAGTTTCTTTTTTTTGGCTACAAAGATACAATATAAATGCGTAGAAAATTGGAATTTTATCTATACAAGAGTTAAATAATATTTACATTCATAATATAGAAGTTTTGTGTTCATTATCACTGAACAATTTTCAGCCTTTATCTAAATATCAAATCTTTCCTCTCGTATACAGTTCAAATAACTAAACAATCTACATCATTATGACCAGAAATCAAGGAATACAGAATTTATACAAAACTATTAAAATTTATTAACTGGCAGAAAAAATCATCATAAGTACCTCTTCAGAAAATATACAAGATCGGCATGTAGTTTTGCACATAAAATTTAAAAATTAAAAAGAAAATGAAGAGATGGATAAGTTTTATCTGTTATTGTTTCGCATTTGTCGCTGCATTTGCAAATGAGACAGGATGGAATATAACGGGAAAAGTAATCGGAAGATCTGACCACCTGCCTGTGGAATATGCCACAGTAGCTTTACGTAACAACAATGGTCGGCTTGTAGCAGGTGCAGTAACGGATTCTATGGGAATATTTAAATTAAATGGTATTGGCAGTGGAAACTATCAGATAACTTACAGCTACGTTGGCTACAGCGATATCAGCAACAGTCTGATTGTCAAGGGAAATATGGATTGCGGAGTCGTCCTTTTCAATGACAACACGACAAAAACCCTGGATGAAGTGATTGTAAAAGGACAGCACAGAACGCTTATCCAGCAACTTGACAAGAAAGTATATAATGTAAATCAGGACGTCATGGCGACATCGGGATCCGTGAGCGATCTGCTCCAACACGTTCCTTCCGTAAATATGGATATTGATGGTAATATTAGTGTCCGTGGTAATGAAAATGTCACCATTCTTGTCAACGGCCGGCTTTCAACCCTATTCAATGGGAAAACAAAAGGTGATGCCCTGCAACAATTATCTGCCGGCAACATCGAACGCATTGAAGTGATAACAAACCCATCTGCAGCCTACAGACCGGACGGAACAAGTGGCATCATCAATATCATCTTGAAAAAAGATGCCCGACAAGGGTTGAACGGCAGTCTGAGTTCCAATATCGGCAACAGAGACCGTTTCAATACCGGCGCGAACCTAAGCTACGGAACTGAAAAATGGAATATTCTTGGAAGTTACACCTTCAGACAAGACCGATATGACCGTACGACTACCGATCAGCGAGAAAGCAACGACGGAAGCATTTACCAAAATACCACAGGCACAGGACATCCCAAATCGCACACCTTCAGTCTTGGGGGAAATTTAAAGATGACACCCGAAGACATTATCAGCGTTTCCGGCAACTATGAGTATCGCCGGTTCCTCCGGACAGAAGACGTAGAATCAAACACTCAAAACCTTTCAGGAGAGAAAACAGAAGATTATTCACGCCACCGCAATGCAGATGCCAAAGAAAACATGTACGAAAGCAGCATTGCCTATACACACAGCTATGGAAAGGACAACCAATGGGGAATAAATTATGCATACTCCTCACAGACAGAAGATGAAATGAATAACTACCGGACGTCCCGTACAATTCCCGAAATCATATATTCAAAAGATAACGAAAAGGTATGGAACGACAATGACCTTCATACTGCAAGGCTCTACTGGCAATTCCATCCGTGGCAGGGAAGTAAGCTGTCTGCCGGATATGAACTGGAACACCAGAAAACAGAACAAGACTACCATGTAGGAGACTGGGACGGAAATGCCTATATACCCAATGCCGATAATTCCAGCAATTTCACCTATTGGAGGACCATTCATTCCCTCTATTCCACA
>DMYZ01000114.1 GCA_003483565.1 Prevotella sp. | reverse complement strand
ATATTGTTTGCTTCGGGTAGCCATTTCAAGATACTCCTGTTTTTTCAATACTCTATAGGCAGCACTGAAAGCCCAAAGTATACGAGCATTAAGAACAGCTCCTTTCTCTGCATCAGGATGTATCTGGTCATGACCATCAACACGGCCATAAAACCCGCCCTTTTCATGATCCACAACTTTAGTACACCAATAAGGCAGAATATTGTTTTCAAGCACATCCTGCATTTCTTGTTTCAACTCTATACTCATGCTTATTCTGTTTTACGTATTTTCTTCAATGCATTATTTATATTAATCATTTTGCTCTTAGTAAGTGGATAAAGGCCAATAATGACAATCATCAGAAAAGCAATACCGGCAGGGATCCAGCTCATCGTGAGTTTCATTCCCAAAATAGCGGCTGCTGTCTGATGAACGGCATTAGGTACCAATCCGAATGCAGCAAAAAGCCAAAGGACTGCACTTCCGGCGATAGCACTTCCAAACTTCTGCGCCATAGATCCAGAAGAAAATATAAGTCCCGTAGAGGATGATCCGTCTTTTACAGTAGCATAATCTGATACATCTGCATACATACTCCATATCAGTGGTGAAATAACACCTGTGCAAACAGAGATTAGGATCTGTAATACCAGCATAGAAATAAATCCGGCATTTGTCAATGGTAAATAAAAGAAAAGAATACTCAATATGACCATGCCTATACAAGCAGCAACAAAAGTAAGCCGTTTGCCAATCTTGCGACTGACGGGCACGGCTGTAACAACTCCTATCATGTTACAAACCTCACCTATAGAAAGAAAAAGGCCGGCAAAGAAAAGAAAGCTGAAAAGGCCAAAATTAATATTAACCTGATCACCAATATAATATTTAAAATAGTAAGCCACAGTTGAACCACGTACCGTGTTGAAAAGATTAGAGCAAAGAGCAGCTACAGTAAGCAACCACCATGGAGAATTCTTCAACAAAGATTTAACATCAGAGCCAAGGGAAGTAGCTTCGACCTTAACATGTTCTTTACTAAAACGAAAACAAAGAAGGAACAGGAAAAAACAGAAAACGGCAATAACGATCATAGCATGCTGCCATGCCGTAGCCTTGCTGTTGCCCTGAGAAATAAAGAAATTACACAATGGTTCCCATGAATACAGCGCCATAAAACTGCCGGCATAAGCAAAGAACATACGGAAGCTGGAAAAGACCGTTTTCTCATCAGTATCATTCGTCATTACTCCCAACATAGACCCATAAGGTACATTGATGCCGGTGTACACTGTCATCATGATAATATAAGTGACATAAGCCCATATCAGTTTACCGGTTTCTCCCAAAGGAGGAGTGGTAAAGAGAAAAATACCTGCTATTGCAAAAGGAGCCGCGAAGAAGAGCAAATACGGACGGTATTTTCCCCATCGAGTATGAGTACGGTCGGAAATGATACCCATCATCGGATCAGATATAGCATCCCATATACGGGTAACAAGCATCAGCGTTGCTGTTGCTCCCAGAGACAATCCAAAGATATCACTATAAAAAATAGGCAGATAATAGGAAAATATCTTCCAGAACATACTGGAAGACATATCTCCAAAACCATAACCGATCTTCTCTATCAATTTTGCCTTCGCCATTTTATTTTTCGTTAATTCTGTTCTTGGCTATCAGAGTCTTGATTTTTGCTACACTTGCCGTTGTAGAATATCCGTCTGCAGGAGTTTCCATACAGTAATCCACAAGTTTGTCTATCGTTGAAGTGACAACATGCATACGAGTGTCACTGCTGGCATAATAGATAAACACTTTACCATCTTTATCAGCAATCCATCCATTGGAAAAAGTCACATTCATCACATCTCCAATATACTCGGATCCCTGAGGTGCCAGGAAATACCCCCCCGGCTGAGCTATAACACGGGAAGGATCATCAAGGGCAGTCATATACATATAAAGTACATAACGCAAACCAGAAGCACATCCCCTCACCCCATGGGCCAGATGCAACCATCCCTTTGGAGTCTTGATAGGATGAGGTCCTTCCCCATTCTTCACTTCCATAATAGTATGGTAATGTCGCAAGCTGATAATCTTCTCTTCCGTAATCCTGGCATGCGTAATATCATCAACCAGAGCCCAGCCAATACCACCACCACTGCCGGCATTAATAAAATCATCCTGAGGACGAGTATAGAATGCATACTTTCCGTCAACGAATTCCGGATGAAGTACGACATTACGCTGCTGGCTTCCAGACTTGAGATCAGGCAGGCGATCCCAATGAATAAGATCTTTTGTACGGGCAATAGCCGCTGTCGCCGTAGCTGCGCTCAAATCTTCGGGGTGACAGTCATTATGGCGCTCCGCACAGAATATGCCATAAATCCATCCATCTTCATGAGCCGTAATTCTCATATCATAAATATTAGTTGCCGGAATAGTATCATCAGGCATAGTAACAGGTTCATCCCAAAAACGAAAATTATCAATACCGTTAGGGCTCTCAGCCACAGCGAAAAAGCTCTTTCGGTCAGCACCTTCCACCCGCACCACCAGTACATAATTCCCATGCCATTTAATAGCACCACTGTTCATGGTAGCATTCATTATAATGCGTTGCATTAAGTATGGATTGTCTTTTTCATTGAAATCATATCTCCACTCCAACGGTATATGCTCCGCCGTAAGAATAGGATATCGATATCGGGTATAAATACCATTTCCCCATTCTTCAGGTATATTCGACCTTATCAAAAGCTCTTCATAATGTTTGCGAAGAGCTGCTATTTTCTCTTGGTAGTTTTTCATTGTCAAGTCTGTTTTTCTTTTCATTTAATTTTTTCGATGTCTTTATCAAATAGAGTTTTTTTATCTTCAGCAAACACCTTAAAGTCTTTTTCCACAGAAAGTCCTGGTGCAGCTATATAGAGTTCTTTAGGATTATCCCAGGCATTACGCCAAAAAAGGGAATAACAGATAGGATACTTTTTTGCAACAGGCCAAAACACTTGGGTAAACCATGTTGAGTCTGGCAAGGTCTGCGCACCAGTTTCAGTAAGAGCAATCAGTTTGCCTTGCTGGCGGCCTAAGCATTGAAGCATGTCAAGATCATGTCGCAAGTTTTTCTCATAAACGGCATTATTATGATCAAAATCATAAAGATCTATGCCAAGGAGATCAACATAATGATTTCCGGGATAATACTTCGTATAATTATCAACACCGGAATTAGGAGAAAAAGCCCACACCAAATTATCACACTTATATAAGCCTGTCAACCTGTGATAAGTAAAAATATAAAGCTTTTTATATTCTTCTGGCGTAGTTCCTTGCGCCCCCCACCAAAACCAATTACCACCCATCTCATGCCATGGGCGAAAAATAACCGGTATCATTTTCCCTTCTGGCGTCCTGAGTGAATTAAAGAAGCCAGCGATTATTTTCAGCCAAGCTTCAAACTTCTGATATTGAGAACCTCCTGGAAGGATTTCCTTAACAGGGTTGCCTGAAGGATCCCATGCATTTCTCCCAGTCACAGGGTTGGAAGGATGCCAGCTCAAGGTAATGACGCCCCCACGCTTATACTGATTGACAATCTCTTGTCGCATACGGCCAAAAGGCACATGATCGATATTTTCCTTATGTCCAAGTTCTATGCCCCCCAATTCAAAGCCCATGACAGCAGGATAATCGCCACAAACTTCTTTGACATCAGAGCGTCCCTTGTCCCATTTCCAGTTATGTCCATAAACAGGATCATCTTGATGACCGATCATCATCCCTTTTTTCTGAATTTTCTTCAAGCGTGCGATCAACAGTGATGCCGGGGTAGAAGGTTCTCCTGCCATTATACCCGTGCTGACTACTATCCCTATAACAAGACTAAATATTTTTTTCATCCTATTATTTATTAAAACGCTATTCAACTGTACTTAGCAATTTACTGAATAACCATGCCTGCCACTCATCCCACTGCTCCTGATACCAATAATGCCCCGTCTGCTGATAAACACTTAAAGTTTTTGGTCCAGGATAAATATTATATACACCATAGGAAGAAGTCGGTGGTACAGTCTCATCATTATAACCAAAAGAGAACCATGCCGGAACATGACAACGACGGGCAAAATTATCACCATCATAATAACGTACAGCATTTATTTTCTGTTGTGTAGGATCTTTGTCATAAAGGAAATAATGTGGCCATCCTCCTGCCACCCCTTTTAATTCAGACTCATAATCACACATGGCATCATGTACAGCAGCAAGAAAAGTTATGCGCTTGTCAAGCGCAGCTACAGCCAAAGAAAGGAAACCACCCTGACTGGCCCCGGTAACCCCAATAATTTTACCATCCCATTCCGGAAGAGAAGAAATATAATCCACACCACGGACAGCACCTACTACAACACGTTTGTAATAATTCTGGTCAGGGTCCTCAAGATTAGTATAACTGTAACTTCTCAAAGCGCCATTCAGCAAATCATCATATACTTTCTGATCCATGGTGACAGGTATTCCATGAATACCTATTTCTAAGACAATTGCCTTACCTGGAGCTGTATAGGTATCTCCCTGATACGGACGGACTCCAGCACCTGGCACCCGCAGCAAAGCAGGATATTTGCCAGAATGTGTTGGAATACTTAATATACCATATATTCTACTGTTCGGTTGATCATTGACATAGCTTATTTCATAAACATTCATGTCCTGAGTACAACGTTCCGGTAAAAGACGGCGAGTTGGGTTTAATCCATTTTTCCTGGCTTCCTCCAAAGCTTTTTTCCAAAAAGCATCGAAGTCTTTTGGGCACTGAGCTGCAGGCTGTACTTTTTGTGGAGAGAATCCTGCAGTGCAAAGACCTTCATAAGTTTTATTACCTACATGAGCAATAATCTTCAAACGATAAAAGCCTGGAACAGCCATACTGCCCTTCCATGTCATTGTACCATCCTTCAATGTCACCCCCTCTTTCTTTACAGTAGGGAACTCCACCGGACCAGCTTCATAATCTATCTTTACATCAGAGAGAAGTGTTGACGATTTTAATACCGAGACTTTAAACACAGCCGTCTGACCAGCCTCATAATTCCAATCCGTATGATCAGGTTGTACCATCACCACGATATTTGTACCTCTGATCTGTGCAAATGAATGTAGTCCGATCAACATCACAATAAAAAGTGATACTATTTTTTTTACCATAAAGAGAATATATTATTTAAGAAATAAAGTTATTTAGGTTTCTGTTTTAATATAATGCAAAGATAAAAGTTATTCTGTAATAAGAATAATACTATTTTGCTAATTATTTACACTAAAAAACGAAATGGAGAAAAAACAGATACAACCTTTTTAAAAAACAACTATATTTGTAACCTGATTCAAACCTATTATAATAATTAAAAACCAATGTTCAAGAAAATCACTCTATTCATATTTGCTGCATTAACGCTCACTGACGTTCAGGCAAAAGTCAAGTTACCACATATTATTTGTGATAACATGATACTCCAACAAAAAGCTGAGACCCGTCTATGGGGCTGGGACAAACCAGGAAAGAATGTTCTCGTTTATGTATCCTGGTCTAAGAGTAAATATAAGGTAACAACAGATCTAAACGGGCGGTGGCTTGTCAAAGTCAAGACACCTGTTGCCAGCTATACTCCTCTTTCCATTACTTTCAATGACGGAGAAAGTACTACCATCCACAATATTTATTCCGGTGAAGTATGGGTATGTGGCGGCCAGAGCAATATGGAGTTTCCTGTGAAAGGCTTCAATAATTGTCCTAATAAAGACTATAATGAAACGGTTGTCAATGCTTCTACAGTCCATGGTATTTATTATGTTAAAATTCCAAGCGTCATGAGCATGACTCCTCTCGACGATGCCGACTGTAAATGGGAACAAATAGATATCAATACCGTCAGCGACTGCAGTGCTGTCGGCTATGCTTTTGCACAAGTTATTCATAAGGCTCTTCATATTCCTGTCGGTCTGATACTTGCCAATAAAGGTGGCACGCGTGTAGAAAGCTGGCTTGACAAAGATAATCTTAAGAAATACACTCAAGAGCCTCTTGACTCCATTGATATGGCCAGGAAATTTTCCTGGGATTATCTTCGCCCTCTTCTCTGGGGCAATGGCACCTTCCACCCCATACTCAATTATACCGTAAAAGGTATACTTTTCTATCAGGGTTCTTCCAATGTAGGTGATCCCGGAAACCAGTACTCTGAGCGTATGAAACTTCTTGCCGAACAATGGCGGCGAGACTTTAAAGAAGGAGATATACCTTTTTATTTTGTTCAGATAGCTCCTTATACCGAGGGAGATGGAAACGACGGTATCTCGGGCGCATTGCTTCGTGAGCAGCAGCTACGGGCTATGGACATTATTCCCAACAGTGACCTGGTCTGCACTAATGATCTTGTTTATCCCTATGAATATTCACAGATCCATCCCTGCCAGAAGGAACCAGTCGGAGAACGTCTTGCCTTCATCGCCCTCAGTCACAATTATGGTATCAAAAACATTATAAGTGACAGTCCACGCTACAAGAATATGACGATTTCCAATGATTCCTGCTACATACGTCTGCAGAATAACGAAGGTGGCTATTCCCGTTATGAAGACATCGAAGGATTCGAAGTAGCAGGTGCAGACAAAATATTCCATAAAGCCAAAGCTAGTCACTATTGGGTACCTGGAAATGACCAAAAGAATGAAACTATTGTTGTAACATCCTCAGAGGTTCAACATCCGGTAGCCGTGAGATATTGTTTCCGTAACTTCCAGCTTGGTAATCTGAAAAATGGCGGAATGCTTCCTCTCTTCCCTTTCCGTACAGATAAATGGTAATATAAATAAAAGTTTATTTATGAAAAGAACACTATTTTTTCTCTTTATTCTCTGCGCACTCACGAATTCAGAAGCCAAAGATATATTTATACAATCAAAGAGCATCAGTCTCATTATCAATGTTGAAAACGGAAAAGAACCACAGTATATCTACTTTGGAAAGAAAGTAAATAACGATGAACCACTTCAATATCCAACAGACGGGCGAATGGATATCTATCCGGCTTACGGTATGAATGCTCCTACAGAAGCGGCACTTGCCATCACTCATTCTGATGGTAACCTGACAACAGTACTCAAAACTACAGGTTATAATATTAAGGAAGAAGGTAACTCTACTCTTACCGTTATTCATCTTAAAGACCCTGTATATCCCGTCAACGTTGACATCAAATATCGTGCTTATCATGATGTTGATATGATCGAGACTTGGAGCGAAATCACCAATCAAGAGAAAGGAGTAATTAACCTTACCCGTTTTAATTCAGCCATGCTCCCTATCCGGCGCGGTGATGTATGGCTTTCCCATCTCTATGGCTCATGGGCCAATGAAGGACAAGTAGCCGAAGAACAGCTTGAACCGGGAGAAAAGATCATCCAAAATACTGATGGAGTGCGCAACAGCCATACTGACCATGCAGAAGTCATGTTTTCTCTTGAGGGCAAAGGTAAAGAAAATACCGGTGACGTGATTGGAGCTGCTCTTTGCTATGGAGGCAATTATAAACTCCGCATCGCTACAGACGATACGCCTTATCATTATTTTTTCGCAGGCATTAACGAAGACAACTCTGTATACCATCTTAAAAAAGGCGAGACGTTCATCACTCCGCCCCTGGCTTTTACTTTCTCTGATGAAGGATTGAGCGGAGCCAGCCGGAGCTTTCATAAATGGGGGCGGGAATATATGTTATGCCATGGCAATCAGGAACGCATGATTCTTCTCAACAGCTGGGAAGGTGTCTATTTTGATATCAACCAGGAAGGGATGGATCAGATGATGGGAGATATCGCTGACATGGGCGGAGAACTTTTTGTTATGGATGACGGCTGGTTTGGTCATAAATATCCTCGCACGACAGACAATTGTGCCCTTGGCGACTGGATCGTTGACAAGAACAAATTACCAGATGGTATAGAGGGGCTCCTGAAGGATGCAAAAAAGCATGGTATTAAGTTTGGTATTTGGATCGAACCGGAAATGACTAATACAAAAAGTGAGCTTTATGAAAAGCATCCAGACTGGGTCATCAAAGCAGCTCACCGTGATCCAGTTACAGGACGTGGCGGTACACAACTTGTTCTTGACCTCTCAAATCCTAAAGTTCAGGATTTCATCTATCATACCGTTGATAATTTGCTGAGCAAATATCCCGGTATAGCCTACATCAAATGGGACGCGAATATGCCTATCCTGAATGATGGTTCACAGTATCTTTCCATGAACAATCAAAGTCACCTTTATATTGATTACCATCGCGGTCTGGACAAAGTCCTCCAGCATATCCGTACCAAATATCCAGATATAGTCATTCAGGCATGTGCCAGTGGAGGAGGCCGGGCAAACTGGGGTGTTCTCCCTTATTTCGATGAATTCTGGGTAAGCGACAATACAGATGCCCTGCAACGGATCTATATGCAGTATGGTACTAGCTATTTTTTCCCCGCCATTGCTATGGCAAGTCATATCTCAGCTGTGCCAAATCATACTATATTCCGTACGACATCCTTGAAATATCGTATAGATGTCGCCATGAGCGGCAGATTAGGAATGGAAATCCAGCCAAAGAACATGACACCCGACGAGAAAAATCTATGTAAGGAAGCCATCAAAGAATACAAAATCATTCGTCCCATCGTACAGTTTGGTGATATCTATCGCTTACAAAGTCCCTTTGCACATAAAGGTGTAGCTTCTCTCATGTATGTCAGTGATTCTAAAGATAAAGCCGTCTTCTATTGGTGGAGAATTGATAATTTCTACAATGAGATTCTCCCTCGCATAAAAATGGCAGGCCTAGATCCCAACAAGTTCTATACCGTTCATGAACTAGACCGCATTGACAACACACCACTCGACTGTGAAGGTAAAAGCTATAAAGGCTCTTATCTGATGGAACATGGTCTAGAGATGCCCTCCAACAACAATGTAGACTACAATAAAAAGACAGACTGGTCAAGTAGAATTCTCTACCTGACCTTAAAATAGAAAAACAAATATTATTTCAAAGCTACAGAGCATCCATCTTTTTGAAAAAGGAAAAATATTCTCTAATCAAAAATAATATAATCTTCTTCTTCTCAAGATCTTCTTAATAAGATTTTATTGAATAGAAGACAGAATCTTACAATATTTTCTTATAATCATAAGAGTGGACTTATCAGAGCTAAAAACAGAATTCAGTCCCTGTGCTTCCTGAGCAGGGTCACCGGTATAGGGATCACCAGGTATCCATTGCTTATGTCGAGGTATAGCTTCACCTCCCCATCCCCAAAAGTTACAACCGGCAAAAAGTCCTCCTTTAGCGGCATTGTCACGAACAAGTCCAAAGACATATTTATAATAACAGTCGCGTCCTGTCGTAGGAGTACCAAGAGAAAATTTAAAACTATCACGAGGATAGCCAAACTCTTCCATGACTAAAGGCTTGCCCAACTTCTTGCAAACAGCAAGATGGCGGTCAATATAATCTCTGGTATTAGCACAAGCTCTGGGTAAATTAGCAATAAGAGAATCAGCCTTAGCCCATCCCCAATTATAAGGCCAAAGATGAACATTACAGTAACTGATATTCTTATCAGCACAGATCTTTTTATAAATAGCATAGTCCCCTTCACATCCCCATGCGCCTTCACTGCCAATAGATATAAGATGATGAGGATCAAGACTGCGAATAAGTGCTGAGGCTTGTGAAAGCCATTTAACAAAAGCAGGCAGAGCATTTTTACTGAAGGCACGTGGTTCATTTCCTATCTGCCAGGACATTATTGCCGGATCATCAATATAGCGCTTACCCGTATAACGATTGGTACGGCCAATGATAAAACGGACATACTCATAAAAAAGCTGATGTGCCTTCTCATTAGAAGCAAACTGAGCAGCAAAGTTCATATAGGCAGGATAACCGTCTTCATCCGGACGTGGGACCTTTCCTGCACCTGCATGTTCAAGATAAAAACCATAACCACCACTCCATTCCCAAGAATTATTAAGATAAAGTACAGCCACCATCTTCCGCTCAGCCATCTCCTTAAGCAGATAATCAAGACCAGCAAGAATCGTATCATTATAAACATCAGGAGCGATCTGAAGAGTAGGTTCCACTTTTGTTTTTATTCCGGAAATACCATCAGAACCAACAAGAATGCGAAGATTGTTTATGCCCAATTTCTTCATCTGATCAAGTTCCTTACATAAACGCACGCGGTCTCCCCCCTGCCCTAGTGAACCAAGGATAGCACCATACCAAAAATTAGTACCAACAAAATAATAAGGTTTACCACCACGCCAAAATTTATTGTCATGGCAGGTTATGATCTGAGCTTGTACAGATATTCCCATCATGAAGAGTATCAAAGCTATCAAAGATTTATAGATTACTTTCATAATATGCAAATATAATGCTTATTACTGACAAACGCTTATACTATTTTTGCAAGAACAAAGAGAAATCATTCTTTATTAATATATTCTGGTTGGAATACGATTATCAGAAATAATACTATTAGCAACTTCCCTTACATTCATTTTAACAGGTCGTGATGTGAAATCAGGAGTATTGAAAGAATTAACGGTCTCGTCGTAATATTTCCATGGATTACGCTGTGGGAGCAAAAAAGGCTTTCCCATTGTTCCGTCTGCATTGACGTGGGCAAGGTAAAGATTGGTATAATATCCATTGCCACGCCGGGAAGTAAAGACGATCCAATGACTGTTGGCACTCCAATTATGATAACTATCACTATTGCTACTGTTTATTTCACTAAGAGGGCGAGCCTTTCCAGTTCGGAGATCCAGAAGCCACTGGTCAGCTTCCTTATGCCAAATAGGAAAACAGCCATAATCAGACATAGTGAAAAGAAGAAACTTTCCGTCATAAGACGGGCGCGGATGATTAGCACTCTTGTTCATAACTCTGGCATTAAAAATAGTATCAACCTTACCGATCGTTTTACCTGTCATAGGATTAAAGCCCACCTTACAGAGATTATACTTAATATCCTTATAATGAGCCGGGATATCCCAAGCCTGAGAAGAGACAAAATAAAGAGTTCTGCCATCAGGTGAGAATACGGGATAATTCTCATAATGATCCTTCGTCATTATAACGGGATTAAGAATAATCTGATGAGTATCCGGTTGATAAATCAAAATATCGGAAGACTGATCGAAAACTTCTACACGGCGTGAACGAACAGCATAGAAGCTCTGATGGGTTTGGTTAGTAGAATAGGCGATAAACTTTCCATTCGGATGCCAGTAAGGATAGACCATAGAACCATGAAGAGAATCATTCTTGGCCTTCAGAAGCTGGAATTTACCATACTGCTGTATAAGAGTAGCACCATGGCCACCACGAATATGAAAGGTAAACTGATTTGGATTGGTACGATTGCTAACATGACAGTTGAAGCACGCACCAGGCACAGCTGTATTCTCAATGATCGGAGTCTGATCAAAATTACTTAAATCACGCTGGTACAAGCCCATTTTACCAAAGACCTCATATCCCGGTGGAATAAGGCGGTAAGTCAATCCCCAGTCACCCAATGCATCTGTAGATACTATAACAGAAAAATCTTTATATTGTTTCCACTTTCCGTCCTTTTCTACCGTAACCGTAAAAATAAGTTTTCCTCCTTTATTCTGTAATGCCAACTCATGCCATTCATCCACATCAAAGTCAGCATAATCTCCATTTGTATGGATAATGCCTCCCTTGCTCCCCCTTACCACAACATCCATAGTCTGACAGTCTCCAGAATAATTAAAATTAAGCGGTGCTATTTCTGCAGGAATCGTCACGCCATCATAATTTGGAAATAATTGAGGCAACCAATTTACCTTAACTACATTTTCAGGACGATCGACACATCCTGCCAGAAGTAACAATTCCAGCAAAATAGCAGCACTATATAGTATTATATTTTTTTTCATTCTTCATCATTAATAAATTTCACGCATATTCTGTTTTCCTTGTTTTTTATTGCCTACCATCAGAATATAGTGCCAGGCATTATAGCAAAGAGGTGGCTGCCGCAAGGATGGATTATTAGGGTTATTCACATAAGTCTGCATAAATGTAGTCGTCTCGCCAAGATTCTGCTGATCTACAGAATAAGGCATTCCCTGAAGAGTACCATGTTCCTGTACCCATAAACCGATAAGTACTTGCTGAATACAATATGGAATATGATCAAAATTAAAACACTTTCCCAAAGGATAATATTCCATAAAATGATGCATATCTTTTTGCAAAAGTTCATAAGCAATAAGGTATTCATAGGCCATTTTGTTATTATACTTTTTATTGTCAATCATAAGGAGACCAAGCATCTGATCCATTTCACGATCACTGAAAAGGTAGTCGGTATGCTTAATACGCAAATCACGAAGCCGGCCATATTCCGGATCAGCATTAACAGCACGATCATTACCTAAAAACTGCATTTGCCTGTCAGCCCACGAGTGATAAAAAAGACTCTTTTTCAACATCCGAAGATATTTTGCTGCAACTTTATAATTTCCATTGATAATTTCACACTGAATGATACGCTGCATCAACCTTCCGCTTTTACGATAATTGGGTATTGCTTCCTGCGCTTCAAAGGCATAGCGCTCAGCGTCATTTATCATTCCCAATGAATAAAAGATATCACTGGTCGGCACCGGTGAGGTCATATCACGAGCAAAAGAAGGGAAAAGTCCTTCTGCCCCATTTTGATAATATTCGAAAAGATGATCGTCTAGTTGGCCGGTCATTGCAAGAGCATAATTCACACATGACGCCCCAAGAGGAGTATTGGTAATCTGCCCTTGGGCCTTATCCAAAATTTTCTGCCACTGGTGATTTCTTACAAGATAATCGTAATCAATTATATTATAGGTAAGAGGATTATAACTATAACAGATAAGTAGATAACCTAATATCAAAAGAATTGCAACCTGGATGCCTTGCACAAGTAACACCTTATGCAGTTTGACAACTGATAAAAAATCAGCAATAAAAGGAATAAAAACAAATGCTGCCATCACAACCCACTGCATCCAAGGAATAATTCCGGGATAACGGAAATAGTTTATACCTCCATAAAGTTTATAAAGAGGATACTGAATAAACTGGGCACAACAAAGGATAATGATATTGACATAAAGAATGATACATAACCCACGGAAAAGATTTAGACCTTTCAAACCTTTATAATAAAGATCATAAATAACAACAAAGGTTGCAATTATCCAGATACATGTTCCAAAAAACCAATAATATAATGGTAAGACCAACAACAGGCAAATATTTCCTATCCATTTTTTTGCACCGGACTGGCGAAATGCAATATAAGCAAGCATGATGCCTTCAGCAACAAGAAGAGACAACACAAAAGAAAGCAGCACATTCTCATTCCCCATATAAACCCAGAGCAAAATTACAGGGATAAAACTTAACGGATACCATACTGACTGCACATTCAACCGGTCAAATAATTTTGCCGTGAGACGTTGAAGAAAAAAGAACAACAGACCCAGGATTATGGCTCCAAGGAAAGGGATATAGTAAAATTGAACAAGGAACTCTGCAATATAATCACTGAGTCCTCCGGGAATACTAATCCGATCAAGAAAATAAGTATCTTCAAACAAGAAAAGCTGATATTGCTCCTGATAATTCAAAGCAGCCACATAGGGTACTGCCCAAAAGAGAACTGCTCCCAGCGCAAAAACGACAGAAAGCAAAAACTGTCCATACTTATCGATAAATGATTTCATGTATAAATTAGATCTATTATGCCAAATTGGCTTACTGCGTTTTGGAAGTAGGATAAACACTTTGTAAAAAGTCATGTAAAGGATTTGCCTTGACATGAGCTACAATCTGAAGTGTACGGACTTTCAACCGTGCTGCAGCCAACGGTGACCGTGCATTCTGCCGAAACCTCATGACTTCCTTTTTCCATGCTTGCAGAGAATCATTCTGTGGTGTTCCTCCACAACTGCTTATAGGACCAATAGTCACTTTCACTTGTCCTGGTTCAGTAATGACGAGCATATCTTCAAGACCGTAGCGATAATGATAATCAACACGCACGATAGCAAGTTCAGTGCTATCCTTTTTAAAAAAGAAATGATGATTATGAATAAAAGTAGAATCAAAATGATCTTTATCCTGGGGTCCAAACAAAGGCACAAGATAAATCTTCTTACCTTCCAGACTGGCATTAACATAACCTATAATGTGACAACGGGGAGCAGAATTGCACCCCGATAGAATAAGAATCATGAACGCGACCAAGCCACCATAAAACATAAGAAAAAATTTCTTCATAAAATAGATATCAAAGTTATCGTACAAAGATAATACTTTTCTATTGAAAGAAAAAACAAGAAAGCACTTTTCACTTAAAAGACGAGGCCTGGGCATCTTCCAAGACCCTGCCTCGTCTTAAAAAAAAGAAAACCTAATTCACTCGTTTAAAATTCCAATACCAAGCCGTTCCACCATCACCTGCATTAGGCTCCGGCGCACACAGACGGAGTTCTCCGTCTGAGGCTTTAAGGATCTGGTAAACATACTGACGCTGGTTATTAACATTCGGCTGAATACCCATTAAAGGAATGGTGCCGGAAAAGGTCAAAGTACCAATATCCCAGCCACTCTTAACAACATCACTGGTAGCAGTAACAGAACCGGTTTCCCCACGACTCGTCGTTACTCCTTTACTACCAAGAGCCATAGTAAACCAACCATCAAGGCCATCTTTCGTCAAATTTTTGCCCGCAGCTTGGCCATCAATCTGATCCTTGGTAACAATCCACCAGGCTGGTCCGGTGCTTTGCAGATATGCACCGTTGCCCCATACACCATTAGAAGCATCCGTATCCCATACATACTTATAAGAAGTAAAACCACCTTTACCGTCACCAAAAAGTGTCGTCAACATAGGATCCAGTTTTGTATAATTACTAACTGAAATTGACTTAGCTCCTGATTTTGTTGTCGTACCATCCTCATTATCTGTTACTACATAATAGGAAACCTCCGAATTACCAGGAAGCACTTGTACTTTAACAGCGGTACCAGATCCTACCAGACTGTTATCAGAAGCACTATACACCTTGACGAAACGAGCAGGACTCGTAAACACCGTCAAATTGTTATTACCATCACTTTCTGCCGTAATCTGCAAATCTGATGTAAGTTCATCAGTTGAAACAGATGCTCCAGGCCCTTCTTTATCCGTAATAGGATCACATGCCATAAAGGAAAACATCACAGTCAACAGAGGAACTGCAAACAATATCTTTTTCATAATTTGATTCTTTTAAATAATACGTATAATTGATAAAGCTGCACGAATCCGCCAATTATTTCCAACCCGTATACTCGGCATCAGAACCGGTCCAGCCTTCATTCTGTACAACACTTCCAATAGAAACTTCATTCTCCGGCATCTTCTGAAATCCGGCAGTCGCATTATAACGCGCAGCATAGCCTCCATTATGAGCTGTATTTTTATCAGGATTACCACAATAATAAACATCAACATTATTCTGGCGTTCCAAAGCCTTTGCGGCAATATGCCAGCGACGGATATCATTCCACCGCGTACCTTCAAAAGCTAACTCCCAGCGGCGCTCATTCTGCAAGGCTTGAAGAGAATAAGCACCAATAGGTTCCAAACCTGCTCTCGCACGGACCCTGTTAATGCCAGCTGCATTTTCTTCTAATTCTGATTGCATCAGAAGTACGTCTGCAAAACGAATCAATACCAAATCATGGATATTATTCGTCTGCATATTCTCGCTACTTATACTCCACCCAGTCTCGCCATACATCAAATTTTCAAAACAACAAGTATACTTCCCATCCGGTTTTTTAGCAGAGATAGGAGATAGTTTCTTTTCATAGTAATTTGTTTCCTGAACATAATCAGACCAACCACCCTTTTTATAATTAGGAAGTTTATCAAGATCCTGAATAGAAGCATCGCGGCGCATATCATTCGGTTCTGCACTGGTCCAGTCACTTACCAGATTAGGGGCAACAGGACCAGCTCCCCAACCTTGTCCAAACGGGAAGGTATTAGCATAATCCTGACCACCACGAACACCAAAGTGAAGAGCATAGCCATTAGCATAGCCTATAGTTGTATTCCAGCTGGCAAGTTTATTGAACTTAATGGCAAACATTGATTCTGGATTAACAGCTGCATCATTCTCTACCCAGGAAAGTCCCTTGCCTTTCGTATAGTCGTAATCTTCAACGGTATACTTATTGGTATAAGCCCAAAGGTTTCTAAAATCAGGAACTAAAGAATAACCAGAATTATTGACACAATCATCAATCAAATCGCTGACCATCTTTTTAGTCAAAGTTGTTTTATCAGGAAGCTGTACTTCTGTAAGCGGTTTATAAGTAGTACTGGTTAGATTGGCAATAGTGGTACCATTACAATAAAAACCAGTATAGAAGAGCCATGCTCTACCCA
>DMYZ01000019.1:1830-3263 GCA_003483565.1 Prevotella sp. | reverse complement strand
GTTGGCAAACTCCGTCTTATAGAAAGAGTTGAAGAAATTCTATTATAGTTTTTTATCCCTATAAAATGTTAAGCCTCATTTAAAAAAGAAATGAGGCTTAACATTTTACTATGATTTTTATCTCACAGAAAGTTTTTTCCCATTGATGATATAGATTCCTTTTGGCAAACCTACAGTTGGTGAATTTGAACTGACATGACTGCGTACGCGGATCCCATAAATATTATAAACGTCTGTGTAAAGAGTGTTTCCTTTTTTGATATTGGTAATACCAGTCGAAGGGGAATAATCAGCATTATTTGTAAGGTACATATCAGATACGTCAATGTCGCCTGAACCATTACTCCATAAGGAAACGATATAAACAGGGACTTCATTGAGTTTCTTCCCGTTTGTTGTCGTGGCAGTAGTGAGGTCAACGGGAATGATTGTATTGTTTCCCATTGCTATATCATAGCTGTCACCTTGAATGGAATTTTGAGGGAAAATCATAAGCATACCGGAACAGTTTTGTGGTTGCTTGAGTCTTAACACTAAATAATGGTATTTAGAAAAGTCTGCACCATAATTGAAATGCCAGCCCATCTGTCCCCATTGCCCAGGATGAAAAGTTCTGCTTTGCTCATCATAGGTTCCGTTGGAAAAGATGTTACAATCAATAAACTTACTGTTGAACAAGAAGAAACGGGAATAGATCTTAAATTCTTTATAGAAATATTTACCGGATTCATCTGTATAGTTGGCTGTGATATTTGCGGTTCCTTCTCCTACCGTCTTGATTAGTCCATTATCAATATTTACAATACCAGGAGTATTGACATTGTATTTAATGGCAGAAGTGATTTCTTTAGCGCGGCCGTCGGTATAGTAATAGCATATAGGAAAAGATACAGCACTGGCTACCAGCATTGTTTGGTCACCGGCCTGCCAAACTATCGAATCTAATTTGTTCTCTTCTGCGGAAAATACATAATTGTCCGGGTAGGGTTTGTTTCTTTTTGCGTAATCGCGGTACCATTGCATGCAAGTTTCCCCACAAGCTTCAGTGATGCCTTTGAAAGCCGGAATGACTTTGTTTTTTTCTAATAAGGTGTCAATGTCAAGATAACAGCCTGTACCGGAGAGAGTCATAGAGATGTTACCATAATAATCCATCATTTTTTTGTATGTATTTCCCCACTTGGAAGTTGTGGCTGTTGCCCATGTACCGTAGTTGTTGGGTATCTTGTCACCATGCTCGTTCAGATGATATGTCTTAGGGTCATCAGGACTGTAGTTCGCAACCTGTGGACTCCAATCTACTTCTGTGATAATGACAGGATTACTTTCAACAACAGGAACGAGATTTTTGAATTGACGAATACAGTTGGATGAATCATATTTTTCATCACTTGTGTCATACCACCCGGGATAGTCATGTACAGCATATCCAA
>DMYZ01000019.1:0-1722 GCA_003483565.1 Prevotella sp. | reverse complement strand
ATAGGCTGGAAAAAGTCGTGCAGCGCATTGGGAACATTATTCCCGTTGGCATCTTTTACGGTGACAGGTTCATTGGCAAGTTCCAGGGATATTTGTCCGGCATATTTCTGGATATCCGGATTTTGGGAGACAATGTCCCATACTGTCATCAGGTAATTATAGTAATCATCATCTACTTGAATAGAACCAGGACAGACACCGGGAGGGCGGACGACAACATAGAGCCCATGGTCCATTGCTTTTTTCATCAATGGCCAGTATAGGAGATTCATATATTTTTTCAGTCGCTCGGTACTGAATTGAGAGATATTCTGCTCTCCACTGGCACCTATTTGCTGCTTGCTGGGGTCATTTGTCCAGCACGGGTCAAGGTGCAGACGAAATACATTGCAATAAGCTCCCTGGCTGCTGTCGGTTAGCCCTGAAAAAAGTTTGTCGAAATAGCTGATACAAGAATTAATGTTGTCATCATTAGCTTGATATCCCCATCGGTATCCGTTAAAATAAGGGTTAGGGGTGTCCATGACTCCGTGAAGTACAACTTTGTCACCATGTTGGTCAACGATGTTACGGCCGTCTACATGCAAGTAGGGTAGTGGTGTCGTGACTTGTGCTACAGTATGAGCAGTTAAACAAATACTGAGAGAAATTACTAAAATTAATTTGTGTAATATCATAAGTAAAAGAATTATTTTCGGTGTCTTTTTTTATAAAATTGACGACTTTGTCATTGAAGGCAAAGTTATATCTATTTTTTAAAAATCATTATAGCTGATGTGTCATAAACTTTTGCTATTGTACAATCTTTAAATTTACAGAGCCAAAAAGGCAATTCTGTGAATTCTAATCTGAGTATCTGGTTATTTCGTATAATCCTTTTTTGTTTTGATTATATTTAACGGCTCTTTTCGTCTTTTTTTTATAAAGTCATAAAGATGAAAAAGTGGAAACTCTTTACAATACTTTTCTTTTTGGGTCTCTCTTCGAGACTTGTCGCTCAGTCCAATGGACTTGTAGATATGAGTCACAGCTCGATGGCTGTGATGTGCAATACGCCTATGGGGGCCGTGAAATGGACCGGCGGTTTCTGGAATGAAAGATTTGGTGTGCTGAGCTCCACTTCTATCTGGGATATGTGGAATACTTGGAATTCACCGGATATATCTCACGGGTTCCGTAATTTTGAAATTGCGGCCGGTGATATGAAAGGGGAACATAAGGGTCCTCCTTTTCATGACGGCGATTTCTATAAGTGGCTGGAGGCTTGTGCTGCTGTCTATGCTGTCACCAAAGATAAAAAACTGGATCAGCTCATGGACAAGGTGATTGGCGTGATCGCCCGTGCCCAGCGTGCGGACGGCTATATCCACACCCCTGTCATTATTGAGGAACTTAATAAGGGCATTGATTCCCATAACAAGGATAATACGGTGGTTGGCATTGACATTGGCAAGGATCAGAAGAATGCTTTTGCCAGCCGGTTGAATTTTGAAACCTATAATCTTGGTCATCTTATGACCGCAGGAATCATACATAAGCGCGTTACAGGTAAGAATACGCTCTTTAAGTGTGCTTGTAAGGCTGCTGATTTCCTTTATAATTTCTTGAAGAATCATCGTGATGAACTGGCCAGAAATGCTATTTGCCCTTCACATTATATGGCTGCCAGCGAAATGTACCGTATGACAGGTGACAGACGGTACCTGCAATTGGCAGAGGAGC
>DMYZ01000288.1:789-16066 GCA_003483565.1 Prevotella sp. | reverse complement strand
AACTGAAGCAAGAATGGTGTGTGCCACCTGCGTTCATCCAGCAGCCTACACCTATTTCAAAGGTTGGTTCCGGAATCCAAAGTGCACTTGCTACAGGAAGTTTAGGCAGTGGCTTACTCTTGATCAGGTTCACATCGTTGGCTATGAGACGGAAGCGGTTGCCCATATCTACAACCGTAGCAGTAACACCATGTCCCTGCTTAGTAGTAAATACCAGACGGGCAGTAGGAGTCTTGCGAACACCTATACCGAGGAAGTGCACTTCCAGACGTGGTTTTTCTTCTGAAATATCCGGGTTAACTTCCAGCATGTGAGACTCAAGGATAGAAGTGTTATCACCATCGAAATTCAAGGTATAGTCTTCAAGGAAAGATGTTCCTGCATTAGGAAGCCCTTGACTCATAAACCATGTCGTACGATAGAGACAGGCACTCTTCCAATCACCTTCTGCACCGAATCCATAGCCGTCGTGCATAAGGCGCTGTGAAGCAAGTCCAGGAATCTGATCGAATCCATGACCCGTTTCTTCAACGTTCTCATCTCCAAGGTCATCGAAGTTCGTAGTGAATCCTTTGGCACCAAAGGCTTTGAGCACGGCACGGATTGCCAGTTCTGCTTTGGCAGCATTCCATATCTTTTTATATTCTATACTATTTTCATCTTTCAGATTGTCTGTAATGACATATTCCTTGAAGTATACGTCATGGACAAGTGCATCTACATCTGCATCTTTGATCTTATCGAAATAAGTCAGTACTGTAGAGAATTGTACATAATCTACGTGATAACCTAAAACCTGTTCAAAAGCGACTTTATCACCATCTGTAACAGCCACATTGTTCATCTGATCACCAAAACGGATAATAAGACAATCTTGGGCATCAGCAACACCTGCACATACGCGCTCCCACACTGCAATATGTTTCTGGGTCTTTTCGTCTTTCCAATAGCCAATAACTGTTTTACGTGGCTTGCGTAGGCGAGAAAGGATGTGTGCAAATTCACGGTCACCATGAGCACTCTGATTCAGGTTCATGAAGTCCATATCCATAGTCTCGTAAGGGATCTTCTGGTTATATTGCGTATGTAGGTGAAGAAGTGGCTTGCGAAGAATCTGCATGCCTTTGATCCACATTTTGGCAGGCGAGAAAGTATGCATCCAGCAGATGACACCAATACATTTTTCATCTATGTTGGCACGTGACATAACGTCAGCAACCTCTTTAGAACTGTTTGCTGTACCTTTATATACAACCTTAATAGGAAGAATATCTGAATTATTCAGGCCGTCTACCATTTCTTTGGAATGTCCGTCTACTTGTTTTACAGCGTCACCTCCATAAAGAAGCTGAGCACCGGTAACAAACCAAACTTCAAAATTTTCAAATGCTTTTACCATTGTGTTATTAGTTTTTATATTATTATAATTTAAGTTGACTTATTTCTTTTTTATTTGTCCATAATAAGCATTGGGACCATGTTTTCTACTGAAATGCTTCTCTATCAGAAGTGGGTTCATAGTTGTATCAGGATTAACACTGAGAGAAATGAATCCCATTTTGGCCACTTGTTCTGTTACAACAGCATGGTATACAGCTTCATCAGGGTCCTTACCCCATGTGAAAGGACCATGATTTTTTACAAGAACACCTGGAGTATGAATATAGTTGATATTATTCTTTTTAAATTTATTAATGATTGCAATACCTGTATTATATTCATATTCTTCCATCATATCCTTTGTCATATCGTCTGTGCAAGGAATAGCATCATGGAAATAATCTGCATGGGTAGTACCAATATTCGGAATGTCTTTTCCTGCTTGTGCCCATGCTGTTGCATAAGTTGAGTGAGTATGAACTACACCTCCTATTTCTGGAAAACTGCGATATAGTACCAGATGGGTGGGGGTATCAGATGATGGGTTCATATCGCCTTCTACAACTTTGCCTGTCTTAAGGTCAACAACAACCATATCTGACGCTTTCATAGTGGCATAGCTCACTCCGGATGGTTTAATGACAACAAGTCCCTTTTTCCTGTCAATGCCAGAGACATTGCCCCATGTAAAGAGGACTAAGTTATGTTTTACTAAGTCAAGATTGGCTTTAAAAACCTTTTCTTTTAATTCTTCTAGCATAATGTCTTATAATTTAAAGGTAGGGTCGTCTTCATATACTCTCTTGTTGAAGCGGTATAGTGCGGCTCCTCGTTTAGATGTTATTTTATCTATTAATTCAGTCTTTTCGATAAAATCAATGTCTTTTATTTTCTTTCTGAAGTTGCGTTTATCGATTTCTGTATCGAGGACAGCTTCATATACATGTTGCAATTGTGTCAGGGTAAACAGTTCTGGCAGCAGATTAAAACTGAGTGGTTCTGTGTTTATTCTGCGACGCAACATCTTGATGGCATTATTTACCATAATATTATGGTCTGAATAGAGTTTTGGCAGATTTTTAATGCTGGTCCACTCCAAATCATGTTGTTCGCGAAGACTATCATCGTAGTCTTTTACGTTAATGAGTGCACAGTAGGCGATAGATATAACTCGTTCTCCCGGGTCTCTGTCTATTTTTCCATACGCACCCACCTGTTTCATATAGATTTTTTTTAGTCCTGTAAGTTTTAAGAGCACTCTGTTAGCTGCATCATCCAAACTTTCTTCTGCACCAACAAAACCCCCATAGAGTGACCATTCATCTCGGCCGGGATCCATTTTTCTTTTTCCAATTAGTATCTTGAGTTTGTCTTCGTCAAATCCAAAAACGATGCAATCTACAGATACCAGAACTTTGGAGTGCTCATTATAAAAACCATTCATATCTTTTGTGATAAAGTTTCTTTTATATGATAAGGAGTGGTAAACATAATTTGATTTATACCAGATTATGTTTACCATTGATAAATTTCTGTAAATTACCAGAAATAAACATAGAATGCTACACAGAGAACTATAACTCCCAAACTACCGGCAATGTCCCACACACTCCAACTTTCACGAATTTCTTTTTTATAGTCTGAAGAGAATGTGATGGCTTCAAGTTGTTCCTTGGTTGGTGCTTTGGTAAACAATGAAATGATATACATCATAACCATGATGAAAACCAGTAGCCAACATTCAAAAATAAGCCAGTTTGTCTGCCAGAACCATGCAGTACTATTACCTAAAGAACCGAATACATTCTCTGTTCCGTTCTTTGTTACAATGTTAGTGATAAGTCGTAGCATGCCTATTAAGAAGCCTCCAATAAGGCCCCATTCGCCTGCCTTTGGTGTAATTCTTTTAGAGAATATACCTAACACGAATACAGCAACAATTGCTGGCGCCAGAAGTGACTGGATATTTTGCAGATAACTGTAAAGGGTATTCATGGACATCATGACAGGCATCCATGCCAATCCGAGCAATACAACAACTACAGTAGCAATTCGACCGACAAGAACATAGTGAGACTCACTTTTCCCGGGTTTTAATGGTTTATAAAAATCTTCCGTGAAAAGTGTGGCACAACTATTAAAAAATGCAGCCAGAGAAGCAACGAGGGCACATACGAAGCCTATGGTTACTATACCTTTGATACCGACCGGGAGCACATTTTTAACCATAATTGCAAAAGCTGAATCTGTAACTAGTTTCCCTGTAGTGGGATCTGTACCCATATTGATGACACCTTTGTTTTGAAGGGCTATCGCAATCATACCGGGGATAAGAAACATGAAACAAGGAAGAATCTTAAAATAACCGGCACAGATAGTTCCACGGCGTGCACGCTTCATGACTTCTCTGTTATCTTCGCCTTTACGCTGACCAAGAACTCTTTGTACAATATGCTGATCGGTACACCAGTACCAAAAACCAATGATAGAGGCACCGAGGAATACTACGTATCCAGGATAATCACCATACATTGGATCTTTCGGATTTGTGTGGAACATGTGATTGATACCAAAACCATCATGCATTTGCCTTGCATTATCCATCATAGCAGACCATCCGGCTGTGATACTTCCGTTGCCAAGCAAGTTGAGACCAAGAAATAAGACAAGGAAAGAGCCTATAATCAATATTGGAGTTTGAATAGAAGAAAGAGTCATGACTCCTTTCATTCCGCCGAAAACAGTGAAGATACAGGTGATAAAGATTAGTCCTAAAGCTCCATACCAGAATGGAATACCCAGAAGATATTCGAAGAAAATACCACCAGTGAATGCTGTTACACTAACTTTAGTGAATACGTATGCCACAAGGGTAATGATACTCAGCCAGGAGCCTGTACGCTTTGTATAGCGGTATTTTAGAAATTCTGGCATAGTGATGATACGACCGAGTTTATTGTTCAGCAACTGATAGAAGGGAACAAAGAGCCATCCAAGAATAAGAATCATCCAGCCTTGCATTTCCCAATGTGCCATGCCAACGCCGTCTTTTGCTCCTGTACCAGCCAGACCTACAAGATGCTCAGAACCGATATTAGCAGCAAAAATAGCCATACCGATGATATACCATGGTTCTCCTTTTCCGAAAAGGTAGTCTTGACTGTCAGCACCCTTCATTTTTTTCTTATCTTTTTGGATGGACCTGTATACTGCCCATCCTACGAGACAAAGACCAATGATTAGAATTGCCCAGTCAACCCAAACGAAGTGATTTGTGTTCCAATTCATTTTTTTATTGTTTAGATTTTTTTATTGTTGATAGATTGTTATTTTTTTATAGAAAACTTATAAATTAGGTGACTTTCGTATTTCTGTCCCGGTTTGAGATAAGGATTTGAAAATTCCCATCCAGGAGTTTTGCTGGCAATTTTTGTAGGTGAGTCTGGGTATTTCTGACTTTCGAAACATACACTGACATGTTTAGGATATTTAATACCATGTTTGCAAGGGATACCTGTACCTTGAAAATTACCAGTATAAACTTGAAGCCCTGGTTCATTGGTATAGACCTGCAACTGAATTCCTGTTATTGGAGAGTAAAGACTGGCAGCAACATCTTTTAAATCACCTTTACCATCCTTAAATGTATTCAGGCACCAGTTCTGATCATATCCATGTGCATTATGAATCTGATCAAAAGTTGTATCTGTAATTGTTTCACTGATGGCATGCGGTTTGCGAAAATCCATAGGAGTTCCAGTAACATCCTTGATCTCACCTGTAGGAATGTAAAGTGAATCTGCCGGAGTCCATTTGTCAGCATTAATATACATAACCTGATTAATACCTTCTTTAGAAGGATCTCCATTCAAGTTAAAGTATGAATGATTGGTCATATTGATGACAGTTTCCTTATCTGTAGTTGCCTTGAATGTTATGTCAAGAGAATTATTGTTTCTTACGATATAAGTAGCTGTAGCCTTGACTGTACCAGGAAATCCGTTATCTCCGTCTGGGGAGGTTATTGCAAAAGTTATGGAAGAATCAGTCTTTGCTGTAATATCATATACTTTGTTCATCCATCCTGTGTTGCCACCACCATGCAGGATGTTCCCATTATCGTTAGGACGTAGTTTATATAATTTACCATTAATAACAATCTGGGCATTTTTTATTCTGTTGGCATAGCGACCTACAGAACTGCCAAAGTCAGAAGGAGTCTTCAATGTATCCGCATATTGATGGATGTTATCATAGCTGCATACTACATCTGTAGGTCTTCCATTTTTGTCAGGAACACAAATGCTTACTACTCGTCCGCCATAATTAGTCAGACAGACTTCCATACCACTGTGATTGGTAAGTTTTATCAACTCTGTTCTTTTGCCGTTTACTGTAGAATCGAAAGCGGTTGGATTCAGACCAGATGCAGTTAAACTGTTTGTTCCGGCCCCACTGCAGGATAACATCAATGTTGATGTTATTCCTATTCCTAAAATTTTATGAATGTTGTTCATTCTCTTTGAGGTTATTAGGTATAATAATATTGTTTGTTTGGGTGTAAAATTAGCACTTTTCTTCCAAAGTTATAGTATTAAAAGCTTCTTTTTATATATTCAGGTGTGCTTTTAACACTTTTAAGCATAAAAATACCCGTAATTTATTGATTACGGGTGTTTTTATATGCTTTTAAGAATGACCGGTCTTAGCAGACTTTATGAGAACCATCAGAAATGATGACCTCGTAAACAGCTGGTTCATGACCATATTTTTCCTTGAAACGCTTTTTGGCATCAGCTATAAAAGTATCATACTTATCATCCTTGACAAGGTTGATAGTGCAACCACCGAAACCACCGCCCATAATACGGCTGCCGGTAACTCCGTCTTCTTTCGCAATATTGTTGAGATAATCAAGCTCTTCACAGCTTACTTCATATTCTTTGCTTAAGCCTTCATGAGTTTCATACATCTTCTTGCCAACAGTCTCGTAATCACCTTTTTCAAGAGCATCACATACAGCAAGTACACGATCTTTTTCGCCAAGAACAAAATGAGCCCTAGTATAGTCTTCTTCGCCAACTTCTTGACGAACTTCCTCTAGCTGGTCCCATGTGCAATCGCGTAAAGTTTCAAATTTGCTTTCAGCATGTTTGGCTGCTATATGTTTTACTACATTTTCACAGCTGTTACGACGATCATTGTAGGGTGAACCTTTCAGTTCGTGCTTAACTTTTGAATCCAGCAGTACTAACTTATATCCCTGTGGATCAAAAGGATAATATTGGAATTCTCTGCTGCGGCAGTCTAGACGCATAAGTTTACCTTTTTGCCCAAAGACACTAGCAAACTGATCCATAATTCCACAGTTGACACCTATATATTTATGTTCTGTAGCCTGTCCTGCTAATGCAAGATCCCATTTAGAAACTTTATTATCACCAAATAGATCATTGATAGCGAAGGCAAAACAACTTTCTAGAGCTGCAGATGAACTCATGCCGGCACCCAAAGGTACATCACCATAAAAGGCTGCATTAAATCCTTTAACGTCAACGCCTAACTTTTTCATTTCCTGTACGATACCATAGATGTATCTCGCCCATGTAGCTTTAGGACCCTCCGGATCATTAATTTTAAAATCAACTCGGTCCTTTAGATCGATAGAGTAGAGCATAACTTCGTCTGTTCCATTGGGACGTATTTCTGTCATGATACCTTTATCTACTGCACCTGGAAAAACAAAGCCTCCATTATAATCGGTATGTTCGCCAATCAGATTGATTCGTCCAGGACTCATATAAATATTTCCGGTCTTTCCATCAAAATGCTTAATGAACCGGTTTCTTACTTTTTCTGTATCCATATATTTTATTCTTACAATTAGATTAGTCTACAGGAATATTTTTGTTCACATTCTTACAACCAATTACAGCATAAATAAACATGTAACACATTGACAATAATGGAACAACATAGCTCATCATATAACCGGCATGATCTGCAATGAAGTTTTGTATTAATGGCATAATGCCGCCACCAACAACCATCATCATGAAAATTCCGGATGCCTGTGCTGTGTATTTACCTAAGCCTTCTGTTGCCAAGTTGAAAATAGAAGACCACATAATAGATGTACAAAGACCGCAGAGGACAAGTAATAAAGCACTTAAAGGAACCGTTGTCATCTGAAATGATGAACCGGTAAACAAAGGCATTGCTGTTGTTACTGATTTTGGAGTAAGGATAGCTGCGAGAATCAGAATCATACCACAGGCATTTGTAAACATCATCATTATTCGGGATGAAACCTTTGCGCCAATGAAACTGGCAATAAAACGACCTGCCAGCATCAATAGCCAGTATGTGCCGGCAACAAATCCTCCAATGGTAGCAGCATTAGCTACGGCATTAGTCCATGCACCACCTGGAGTAGTGTCTGAAATGTAGAAGTTTAATGTTCCAGGGATGCCTGTTTCTACACCTACATAAACAAATATGGCAATGACTCCAAGGCAAAAGTGGCGGAAAGCCCAAGGGGAATGTTCGAACTTTGTATCTTCTGTTGTTTTCCCCATTTCAGGATCCTTTATTGGAATAAAAATGAGAATAACAAATGCGCATGCAAATACAGCTAAGGCAATATAAAGCACCATATTAACATCCATCATTTTAGTGTTAGCTGTGACAGTGCCTATAAGTGCACCTACCAGCATAGGAGTAAGAGTTCCTGACAAAGAATTTAATGTTCCACCAATCAGGTTCAGCTGGTTGCCACGGTTACCTCCACCGCCTAAGAGGTTCAGCATCGGATTTACTACAGTATTTAAAATACATACAGCGAAACCAGAAACAAAAGCTCCGAAGAGATAAACAATAAAGCCACTAATATCGGCGCCAAACTTTCCTGAAAGGAATTGAATAAACACACCTACAAAGCCTGTTGCAATACCAGCAAGAGCAGTGTTCTTATATCCTATTTTAGTCAGAAGTTTGCCAGCAGGGATACCCATAAAGAGATAAGCCAGAAAATTCATAGCATTTCCAAGCATCCCTATCATATTAGCACTGCCGCTGTCAGCAAAAACATTCTTCCAAATGACACCAATCGGTGCGGCAAGGTTGGTTACAAATGATATCATTGCATAAATGAACATCATCGTAATGATCGCGATGAGATTACCTTGCTTATTGCTCATCGATGTCTGTTGATCTTGATTCATTGATTCTTATTTAGTTGATAATGTTGGTCTAATCTTTTATTCCAAATTGATAAATAGTCTTTTGCTTGTACTGTTGTCCAGGTTTTAATACTACAGATGGAAAATAAGGGCGGTTAGGGGAGTCAGGAAAATGCTGCGCTTCTAGGCATACAGCAGAGCGAAGAGGGAAAGAAGCCCCATTCTGACCTTTTTTACAAGCATCAAAATTATCAGTATATAATTGGATACCAGGTTCTGTTGTGTATACTTTTAGGGTTCTGCCACTTACCGGCTCTGTCATTAAAGCTGCAAAACTAAGTTCATTTTCTTCTTTTTTGTTGAGAACATAGCAATGGTCATAGCCTGTGCCATTTTTAAGCTGCTCATTATCTGTATTGATGTCCTGTCCAATAGCCTTAGGCGTACGAAAATCAAATGGAGTTCCTTCTACTTTTCGGATTTCTCCTGTAGGGATACTGGTAGTATCGATAGGCAGATAAAAATCAGCATTGAGCTGACAAATAAGATTTTCTATAGTTGGGGTAGGGTTAGCAATGCCTGCAAGAGAAAAATATGCATGGTTTGTCAAGTTGATAATGGTTTTTTTATTTGTAGTTGCCAAATATTCGATAACCAGCTCATCTTTATCTGTAAATGTATATTCTACATCGATTTTAATTTCACCGGTATATCCTTCTTCACCATAAGCGCTTACAAGGCTCAGTGCAACACTTTGCTCACCCATTCGATGGGCATCCCATACGCGTATATTGTATCCCGTCTTTCCTCCATGAAGATGGTTCGCACCATCATTTGTGTATAGATTGTACTTTTTACCATTAAGGGTAAATTGTCCCTTGCAAATACGATTACCAAAGCGGCCAATAAGCCTTGACTGATAACGAATTGGGCATTTGACAACATCTTGAATGTTGTCTTGGCCCTGGATAACATTAGCTAATTTTCCATTTTTGTCAGGAACCATAATTGCGACAATAGCACCACCGTAGTTAGTTATAGCTACAGCATGATTTTTAGCATTTTTGAGAATATAAAGGTCTGTCTTCTTTCCATCTATAGTTGATTGAAAGTTTTCACGTTTCAGACCACAAATTTCTTCTTCTGTTGTGTTCATAATATGTTGAGAATAAATAAGTTTTTAGTCAAAATCGATTGTATTATGCAAAGTAACAGAAAAAAAGTGGTATATGCAAGTGTTTGTAAATAAAAAAAAGTAAAAAATATGGTATTGTATATAGGATAAGTTGAAAGCCCTTTTTCTTATAAGAGAAAAGGGGCTTTCCTAATGGCTTAATTGTTTTTGTGATTTTGGCTGTCTTGCCTTTGCAAGGCTGAAAACAAGTCGGCGACAACATAACTGCTGCCTCCCACAAAGATAAAATCTTCAGGATCAGCCTCTTTTTGGGCAGCTTCATAAGCTTCAATTACGGAAGAATACCCTTTGCCGTGCAATTGCCGTTGAGTACCTATTTCCACAACTTTTTCTAGAGGGAAAGATCGTTTTGAAGAACATTGTGTCCAATAATAAAATGCATCCTTAGGAAGCATATCCATGACGGTGTCAATATCCTTATCATCTACCATCCCAAAGATAATACGTTTGTTTTTGGCTTGTTGTTCCTTAATTTGTTCGCTCAGATAAATCCAACCACCTACATTATGTCCGGTGTCGCATACCGTATAAGGCTTGTCTTTCAGCTGTTGCCATCTTCCCATAAGTCCCGTATTTTTACAAACATGAGCTAATCCTTCATAGACATATTTTTTATCTTTGATAAGACCTTTACGCAACATGATGTCAGCAGTACATAAAATAGTATTAGTATTTTTTACTTGGTATTCTCCTGACAGTTCTCCGTGCAGGTCACCAAAACCTATAGTGAGATAGTCAATACCACCTTGACTGTTCATCTCAAAGTTTGTTACTTCCTTGAGTTCTTCTGCATATATGATTGGAGCATGCATCTCATCTGCCTTTTTCTTAAATACCAGTTTCGTTTCTGGTGTTGTTTCTCCAATGATTACCGGAACATGTGGCTTGATTATACCAGCTTTTTCTGCTGCTATCTTTGCTAAGGTATTTCCCAAAAATTGTGTATGGTCAAAACTAATATTAGTAATAATGGAAAATGCCGGTTTAATAATATTTGTACAATCGAGCCGTCCGCCTAGGCCTACTTCAATTACAGCTATATCGACTTTCTGGTCAGCAAAATATTTAAAAGCAAGAGCTGTCGTAAGTTCAAAAAAAGAGGGATGAAGAGGTTCAAAAAAATCTCTATTTTGGGCAACAAAATCTACAACGTATTTTTCAGAAATACATTTGCCGTTGATCCGGATCCGCTCTCTGAAATCAACGAGGTGAGGAGAAGTATATAATCCTACTTTCAGCCCTTGTGATTGTAGGATAGAGGCTAAGGTATGGGATACTGATCCTTTGCCATTAGTACCTGCCACATGAATTGTCTTGTATAACTGATGAGGGTGATTAAAATGCTCATCTAATTGGTGAGTGTTGTCAAGTCCTTCTTTGTATGCACTTGCGCCAATCTTTTCAAAGACCGGAGTGCTGTTAAAAAGATATTCTACTGTTTCTTTGTACGTCATAACTTAAACACCAAATAAAATATCCCACGAATCTTATCAAGATTCGTGGGTCCTCTGTTTCTTTAATTAAAATAATTCTTAAACTTCGTGAATATTGTTTCCTTTGTTGATTTATCACCTTGAAAATTTTCACTTTCACGAAGTTGCTCTATAGCTTTTTTCTCGTCTTTTGATAAGAATTTAGGAACGAAAACGCTGATATTAACTACTAAATCTCCAGTGTTATTACCATAACCTTGTACACTAGGAAGACCTTTGCCTCTTAAGCGAAGAGTTTTACCTGGTTGCGTTCCAGAGTCAATTTTTATCGTAACAGTTTTCCCGTTTACAGTTGGGATTTTTGCTTCACCTCCTAATGCAGCAGTAGGAAAGTCAAGTAGGAGATTGTAAATGACATCATTACCATCACGAACAAAAGTATCACTCTTTTCCTCTTCTATATATACTTGTATGTTGCCGGTAATGCCATTATGTTTGCCAGTATTGCCTTTGCCCGGTATGTTTACTACCATACCTTGAGCTACGCCTGCAGGAATATTGATTTCAACAACTTCTTCTCCTTTGACAACCCCCTCTCCATGGCATAAAGTACATTTATGGGTAATTATAGTGCCTTCACCATGGCAGGTTGGACATTCTGTCTGAGTTTGCATCATCCCTAACATGGTGCGAACTGTTTTGACAGTTGCTCCACTGCCATGACAGGTAGGGCACGTTTCTGGTTGTGCACCACCTTCTGCTCCTGTTCCATGGCAATGAGGACAAGTGATATCTTTGCGTACCTTGAATTTTTTTGTGACACCAGTTTGTATTTCCTGTAAGGTAAGTCTTACTTTTAAGCGAAGGTCTGCACCACGGTAGCGGGGATGAGCTTGACTTTGATTTCCACCACCAAAACCTCCGAAACCACCAAAACCTCCGAAACCATGTCCACCAAAAATATCGCCAAACATAGAGAAGATATCATCCATGTTCATATTGGCATCACTTCCGAATCCTCCTTGAGGACCATTAAAGCCAAATTGATCATACTGACGGCGTTTATCCGGATCGTGGAGAATATCATAAGCTTCTGCGGCTTCCTTGAATTTTTCTTCAGCCTCCTTATTTCCCGGGTTACGGTCTGGGTGGTATTTAATGGCCAACTTTCGATAGGCCTTTTTTATTTCATCTTCTGAAGCACTCTTGTCTACACCAAGGACTTCATAGTAATCTCTTTTTTCTGCCATTATTCTTTTAGAATGTTACAAATAGTAATTTTTAATTACTGACCAACAGCAACTTTTGCATGGCGGATAACTTTATCATTCAAAGTGTATCCTGGCTCAACGCAATCAATGATTTTTCCTTTCTTATCATCACCCATACCAGGGACCATTGCTATCGCTTCATGAAATTCCGTATCAAAATCTTTATCTTTCGTTTCAATCTTTTTTACACCAAGAGTAGTAAGCGTTTTTTTAAACTTTTTCAGTATCAATTCAAATCCTTCTCTGATGGCCTTAGGATCTTCATTCTTGTCTGTCAGAGCCCTTTCGAAATCGTCCAAGACAGGAAGAATTGCTGTGATAGTTTTCTCCCCACCATTAAGGATCAAATCTGCTTTTTCCTTGAGTGTACGCTTCCTGTAGTTATCAAATTCTGCGACAGAACGTAAATATTTATCTTTAAGTTCTTCTATTTTAGCATTAGCTTCTTCTAAAGGGTCAGTTTTTTCCTTGTCTTTTTCGGCATCGGCATTTTCTTTGGCTGACTTTTTGTCAGTTTTTTCCTCTTTATTATCAGCTTCGCTTTTCTTTGTAGTATCAGTCTGGACCTTTTCTTCTACTTTGTCCCCAGCCTTTGTATTGCTGTTTTTGATATTGATCTTTTTTTCTTCTTTTGCCATAATTTAATAAAATCTTGTTTGTTTGATATTATACAAACAATGTGCCAATTCTAAGCATTATACATTTTTTCCTTTTGTTCCTTAATAGTCTCATCATGGATATATTCATCATATGCCATCAGTTTATCAATAGCACCAGATGGGGTAAGCTCGATAATACGATTAGCGATGGTTTCAATAAATTCATGATCATGACTTGAAAATAATACATTTCCTTTGAAGGATATCAAATTGTTGTTGAAAGCCTGGATACTTTCCAGATCAAGATGGTTGGTTGGAGTGTCCAGTACAAGACAGTTTGCATTCTGTAATTGCATGCGGGCAATCATACATCTCATTTTTTCACCTCCGGAAAGGACATTGACCTTTTTAAGAATTTCTTCACCAGAGAAGAGCATACGGCCAAGATATGCTTTCATGGCTACTTCATTCCCTGGTCCATATTGGCTTAACCATTCCACCAGATTCTTGTCACTATTGAAAAATTCTGTGTTATCGAGTGGAAGATAAGCTGTTGTAATAGTTATGCCCCATTTATAGGTTCCGGCATCAGCTTTACGATTGCCATTGATAATATCGAAAAGAGCTGTCATGGCTTTAGGATTATGACTAAGGAAAACTATTTTTTGCCCTTTTTCTATATTGAAATTGATATGATCGAAAAGTATAGTTCCATCTTCATCTGCAGCTTTCAAATCTTCTACTTGAAGGATTTGATTTCCTGGTTCCCGATCCATTTGAAAGATAATGCCTGGATATTTACGGCTTGATGGTTTGATTTCTTCTACATTTAGTTTTTCCAACATCTTTTTACGTGATGTGGTCTGCCGGCTTTTTGCTACGTTTGCAGAAAAGCGACGAATGAATTCCTCAAGCTGTTTTTTTCTCTCTTCGGCTTTCATGCGTTGGTTTTGAGCTTGACGCAATGCCAACTGACTACTTTCATACCAAAAATTATAGTTACCGGCAAACATTGTTACTTTGCCATAGTCAATATCTACAGTGTGTGTGCTGACAGCATCGAGGAAATGGCGGTCATGACTGACAACAAGTACGGTCTGTTCGATGTTTCCCAAATAATCTTCCAACCATTCTACAGTATCGAGATCTAAGTCGTTAGTAGGTTCATCAAGAAGGAGATTTTCCGGATTTCCAAATAAGGCTTTTGCCAGCATGACACGTACTTTCTGGTTGTTACTGAGCTGATTCATTTGCATTTCATGAAATTTTACATCTACTCCCAAATCTTGAAGTAGTTGGGCTGCATTGCTTTCAGCTTCCCAACCATTCATTTCTGCAAATTTTTCTTCTAATTCTGCGGCGTGATTTCCGTCCTCAGCAGTCATCTCAGCTTTAGAATATAAAGATTCACGTTCTTTCATATTCTTCCACAAAGGCTGATGTCCCATCAGAACAGTGTCTAGTACACGATATTCATCATATTTAAAGTGATCTTGTTCCAATACAGACAAGCGTTCTCCCGGGCCCAGCTCTATGCTTCCTTTGTTGGGCTCCAGATCACCACTGATGGCGCGAAGCAAAGTAGATTTACCTGCACCGTTAGCACCAATGATACCATAAATGTTACTGTGAGTAAATTTTAGGTTGACATCTTTGTAAAGCACTCTTTTTCCGAATTGGATTGCAAGATTTGTAACTGTTATCATTTTTTATATTTTACCTTATTATATAATAATGGTGCAAAGATACTAATTTTTTTTGTAACTTTGCTGCCAAATGAAAAATTATACGAATTATGGTCGTCCAGACGACTATGTATATTATACGGTAGATAGATCTGCATCCCTTTTAGAATGGTTGCTTGATCACGTCAAAGGGGAAAGTAAGAGCAAGATTAAGGCTACATTGCAGAATCGTGGCATCAAAGTTGGTTCCAAAACGATTACTCGTTTTGATTATCCTTTGAAGCCGGGGATGAGAATATCCGTGAGTAAAAACAAACGCAATAATACTTTTCATAGTCGATGGTTGAAAATTGTCTATGAGGATAGCTATCTTATTGTTATAGAGAAAACCGTGGGGATTTTGTCTATGGCTGCAGGACATTCTTCGCTTAATGTCAAGACCATTCTTGACCAGTATTTTGAAGAAACCAAACAACATTGTCAAGCGCATATTGTTCATCGACTGGACCGGGATACAAGTGGACTTATGATTT
>DMYZ01000288.1:0-583 GCA_003483565.1 Prevotella sp. | reverse complement strand
GTAGAATTCCGTTTGGAAACAGGACGAAAGAATCAAATTCGTGTTCATACGGCTGATATGGGGCATCCTGTGTGTGGTGATATTAAATATGGTAATGGAAGAGATCCCTTACATCGGCTGTGCCTGCATGCTTATGTTCTTTGTTTTATTCACCCGATGACTCATGAGCGAATGGAGTTTCAAACACCAATACCCGGAAATTTTCGTCATTTATTTAAATAATAATAAATTTTCAAATTTTACTTATGGATAATTTTTTCTTTTATGTAGCAGTATTAATATGCCTTGTAGTGGGCTTTTTTATTTTCAGAAAAGTTACTACTTGCTTGCTTAAAACAGTTATAGGCGTTATTGTTATTGCAGTTATTGCATTTGTTTATTATATGTTTTTTAAATAGTATATTATTCAAAATATTAAGTAGATGTAGAAACAGATTATTCTTCTTAATAAGAATGAGCAGAAGTATTCTTTTCTGCGATTTTAATTTTATTAGTATTTTCTCTATATTTAGTTGGAGTGAAGTTCATTTTATTTTTGAATATACGAGTGAAATAAACCGGGTCATTAAATCCACACCGATAA
>DMYZ01000223.1 GCA_003483565.1 Prevotella sp. | reverse complement strand
TTTTTTTGCTTATGAAGTTTTATATATTTAACACTATTAATTTTATTTGTTAAAGGAATGACGCGAACTCTCTTGTAGTGGTACTTGAATTGTTAAATGCTGACTATCAATTAATTGCAATTAAGTATAGGATACCTTAAAAGTCATATTAAAGCTTGCGTAATTGGATTTTTTTTTGTACCTTTGTCATTGTTAATTTGGAAATATGACTTTATAAATGTTTTTCACTTATGATAAAGTTTGGAAATTACCGTTATGATTGTTCGGTATTTCAGTTCCTTAAATAGATAAAAAATGAAGAGAATAATAAAGTTATTTTTATTTAGTTTTATGATTATTATTGCATGTCCTTCTATAGCTTGTGCAGATCCGGTAACCGCTGAAAGTACTACGGATGCATCAGCCAGCTCTTCCGCAGAGAATGCAACTAGCAGTGCAGATTGGAATGCTGTAATGGATGCAATTGTCAAGGTAGAAAGCAATGGCAACAGAATGGCTAAGAGAGGAAACTCTGTTGGTGTGATGCAAATTACTCCTATGTTGGTTAAAGAGTGTAATCGTATTCTTAGAAAAAAGAAAAGTAAAAAGCGCTTTAAACTTTCAGATCGGTTTAATATTTCTAAATCCAGGGAAATGTTTATACTTTTCCAGTCGTTTTATAATCCGATGAATAGTATAGAGAAAGCAATCCGATCATGGAATGGTGGTATTCATTACAGTGTTACGAAAACTCAACAGTATTTCAATAAAGTTATGAATGCCCTGAAGTAGGGTGCTGAGAAAAATCCGTTTAATCAAAGAATCTGGTTAAACGGATTTTTTTATTCCGATTTTTTTTGTTTATCTTTCTTTTTTGCTATCTTTGTTACCAATATTATTTAATATAGAAGTCTTATGAAATTAATTATTGTATTAATCGTAGCCGCGTTAATCGTTTTTTGGCTTATCAGCTTTTATAATAATCTGGTAAAGCTGCGTAATAATCGGGAGAATGCTTTTGCAAATATTGATGTTCAGCTTAAGCAACGTCATGATTTGGTTCCTCAGTTAGTAAATACTGTTAAAGGATATGCCGCTCATGAGAAAGAAGTGTTCCTTCGTGTAACAGAGGCTCGTTCGGCTGCAATGAATGCAACCACTATAGATGACAAAATTCAGGCTGAGAATGTGCTTACAAGTGCTTTATCGGGTTTAAAAGTATCATTGGAGGCTTATCCTGAGTTAAAGGCAAATCAAAATTTTCTACAATTACAGGATGAGGTTGCGGATCTTGAGAACAAGTTAGCTGCTGTTCGCCGTTTTTTCAATTCTGCTACCCGTGAGTATAACAATGCGGTACAGACCTTTCCTTCTAATCTTTTTGCTAAAGTTTTTAACTTTCATACGGAACAAATGTTTGAAGTTCCTCAAGAAGAGAGGGCCGATTTAGACAAAGCACCAGATATAAAATTCTAGGGTGATGCAGTATGTTGGTATGTTAACTCAGATACGCCGGAATAATATCAAGAGTATTATGCTGTTGCTGATGTTTCCGGTGATTATTCTGGGTACAGTATGGGGCTTTCTTGCTCTTCTTGATTTTTTTAATACAGGTTACGAAGATCAATATGGTCATGTCACACATGAATTGAATGCAGAAGTTGTCAATTATTATTTTCTGCATGCACTTCCCTGGGTCGTATGTGCTGTTGGAATCTGGTTCGTTATAGCTTATTTCTCTAATGTATCCATGATACGCAGTGCTGTACATGCTCGACCTTTGACACGGAAGGATAATCCCAGAGTGTATAATATTGTAGAAAACCTTTGTATGACCTGTAATATGAATATACCGCAGATTAATATAGTGGATGATGATCAGCTTAATGCCTTTGCAAGTGGAATTAATAATAAAACATATACGGTAACATTAACTTCTGGAATTATCAATTTATTGGATGATGAAGAATTGGCTGGTGTTATTGGTCACGAATTGACACATATTCGTAATCATGATACGAAGTTGCTTATTATTAGTATTGTTTTTGTCGGTATTGTTTCTACTATTATGAGTATGGTTGTGCAGATGATGTATAACTGGTTTTGGTTTGGTGGGGGAGTCTTTGGTACAGATAATTCAAGAGGCAACGATGATAATAATAGTGACAATAAAGGAAATGGATTAGGTATCATAGCAATTCTTGTTATAGGATTAGCTTGTTGTGCCATTGCTTATTTTTTTACATTGATTACTCGGTTTGCAATTTCAAGAAAACGAGAATATATGGCAGATGCAGGCGGAGCTGAACTTTGTGGTAATCCATTGGCATTAGCTTCAGCTTTGAGAAAAATTTCCCAGAATCCTGGACTTGATGATGTGAAGAGACCTGATGTAGCTCAACTTTTTATATGTCAGCCTGATCAGATGAAAAAGGGCTTACTTAGTGTTATGGATTCTCTTTTCAGTACTCATCCGGACACTAAAAAAAGAATTGATATATTAGAGCAATTCTAATTGAAATTAAAATCCTAGTGGATTTGTTAGTTGTTCTAATATATTACTTCTTGTTGTAGGCTTGATTATAGATGTATCCTTTAGAGATATCTTGTATTTTTTTGTTTATAAATTCTATGAATATTATTGGATTTTTTTTATCAAAGTTTATAGCTAATAAAATGAAAATCAGATAGCTGCATCGCCTACGACTTATGCTGCTGTTGTTTTTTAAGATTCTATGGACTTTAAATATGTCATATTCAGAATTTTTCCAAAATTAATTTGTAAATTTGCAAAAGATTAAAGTGAAAATTGAATGAAGACATGGAATAAGATCGCATTAATTATCTTCTATATGATTACTTTCTTCGTAAATAATGCTTCCTTGCCTATTGATATCATGGAACAGGATAATATCATAACCAGGAGAAAATGTCGATTGTTTTATTCCTACAATGACTTTGCTTGTACCTGAAAAGAAGGGCGTTTTATAAAGATAAGCATTATATACTCGATTTATTTAATCATGTAGCGTTGTTGAAAAAAGTAATATAACGAGGAAATAGAAAGGTATGAACGATACAAAAAAATATGAACTGACAATTATTGTGCCTGTTTACAATGAAGAAGACAATTTAGAGCGGGTGGAGACTGTGATGAAGTCATTTCTTCCAGAAGCTCTTGTAAAGAGTTGTGTTCTCTTCGTGAATGATGGATCTAAGGATAAAAGCCTTGACAAAATAAAAGATATATGTCGGAGAAACAGTGATTTTTATTTTATTAGTTCTTCTGCTAATCATGGGTTGAGTACAGCCCTAAAGGGTGGCATTGATACAGCAGAAAGCAGACTTGTAGGATATATAGATTCAGATTTACAAACGAACCCGCAGGATTTCAACTTGCTGTTGCCGTATGCAAACCAGTATCAATTGATTTCCGGTATACGGGCTCACCGTAAGGATTCTTCCTTTAAGCGTTTACAATCTAAGATTGCCAATGGATTCCGGAGGGCGATGACAGGAGATACGGCAACAGATACAGGATGCCCATTAAAAGTGATGTGGACCACCTATGCTCAGCGCATACCGTTTTTTGATGGTATGCATCGTTTCCTGCCTGCACTTATGATGCTTGAGAACGGACAATTCAAGGAGCTTCCGGTCCGTCATTATCCAAGAACTGCAGGGGTTTCGAAGTATAACTTGTGGAATAGGTTGAAAGGACCTTTCATAGATTGTTTTGCCTATCGTTGGATGAAAAAACGTTATATACAGTACCGTATATCTGAAAATAATTTTACCCAAATATAAGTATGCAGACTTCTTCTTTATTTGTATATACAGTGGGATTCATTGCTCAGGGATTTTTTTCTTGTCGGATGCTTATCCAATGGATACTTTCAGAAAAAGCTAAAAAAGTAGTGTCTCCTGATCTTTATTGGGTATGTAGTCTGGTAGGAAGCATCTTACTCTTTGTCTATGGATGGCTGCGCAATGACTTTGCCATTATTTTCGGCCAATTGATTTCTTTTTATATTTATATTTGGAATCTCAATATCAAGGGTGTATGGCATCAGGTACATCTTATATTCCGAATAGCCATAAGTATATTGCCTATTGTTGCAATTTTACTGATGCTTAGTGATATACCGTTGTTTATCAATAACTTTTTTCATAATAAAGCGATATCACTACCTCTTCTCATCTGGGGATCTATAGGTCAAGTTATCTTCACTTTACGTTTTATCTATCAGTGGTATTACAGTTATCGCAGAGGAGAATCCATTTTACCTTTGAATTTTTGGATTATTAGTATTATAGGATGTAGTATCATTGTTAGCTATGGTATCTTCCGTCTTGATCCTGTCCTTATTTTAGGCCAGTCGATAGGATTTTTTACCTATTCACGTAATATGATACTTTATAAAAAAAATAATCAATGAAAATTTTAATTACAGGAGCAGCAGGATTTATTGGCTATCACCTTGTGAAAGCTCTGGCCCAAAAGAATATGGAGATCGTAGGTCTCGATAATATTAATGATTATTATGATGTTCGTCTGAAGTATGACAGACTTTCTGATTGTGGCGTAGCCTGCGAGAATATACATTATGGAGAAATGGTGAAGAGTAATTCCATTCCATCATACAGGTTTATCCGTCTTGATTTAACTGACTGTCAAAAGCTGGGACAACTTTTTGCAGAAGAAAAGTTTACGCATATTTGCAATCTGGCGGGACAACCAGGGGTAAGATATTCCATAGAGAATCCTTATTCCTATATACAGTCAAATGTTTTGGGATTTCTTAATATCCTTGAAGCTTGCCGGAATTATCAGGTATCTCATTTGCTTTTTGCCAGTTCAAGCAGTGTATACGGTATGGAGTCTCATGTACCTTTTGGGGAATCGGATAATACTGACCATCCAGTGAGTCTCTATGCCGCAACTAAAAAAAGTGACGAAGTGATGGCTTATGCTTATAGCAAGCTTTATGGTATTCAAACTATAGGCTTGAGATTTTTTACAGTTTATGGTCCCTGGGGACGCCCGGATATGGCTCCTATCAAATTCATGAAATCTATCCTTAACCAACAGCCGATACAGGTATATAATAAAGGCAAGATGCTTCGGGACTTTACTTATATTGGTGATATTATAAAGGGCATATGCCTTATTTTGCAAGCAGAGATAACAGATGACGTGGCTAATCGTATTTATAATATAGGAAATTCCAATCCTATTCAGCTGCTTGATTTTATACATACTATAGAAGATGTGACTGGCAAAAAAGCTAATATGGAAATGCTCGGTATGCAGCCTGGAGATGTAACACGTACTTATGCGGATATTACTAGAATAAGTAAAGATTTTGGATACAAGCCTTCTACAACACTACATGAAGGTATACAAAATTTATAC
>DMYZ01000060.1:833-10327 GCA_003483565.1 Prevotella sp. | reverse complement strand
GATCTTCCTTATCAATAGCTATTTGTTGAACCAAAGTATACTTCATTGCATTCTCAATCTCGATAAATGGGATATCTTGTATATCTCTCTGAGAGTTTATTCTGTATTGAGAATATTGATCTGCAAAATTTTTATTCTTCCAACATGTATATCCATTGTTCCCGTTATCACTCTTGAAGAAAACAATCTCATTTAGCAAATTATCTACAAGCGTCTGAACACGATTGGTCACTCTTGTATGTCCCCAGATCTTCACAATTCGTTTGTACAGTAATCCACTTGTAACTGGTTGCTCGACATTGATTAGATTTTTTAATTGCTCTTTAATAAGCATGTATACATCAGTTGAACTCCCTGTTATATTAATGTCAGCAAATACGTAATCCAAACACAAAGAATTTTCACTTAAAGATTTTTGCTCAGTGGCTATTTCTACATTTGAAGCTATAAATTCCTTAACCGAATTTGTACTCTTTACATTTTCAACTTGTTTTACCCTGTTGTTTTGAATATCGTCAAGTCGCTCAAGTATAGAGTTAATAACTTCTTCCTGACGTTCAAACCAGTCGAGAGTCCAGATATGCATGACGTTCCAATGAAGTAACTTAAGCATCGTAGGCTGTACAAATTCCCTATCCCTTACAGTTTTTGCAGCATAGTAATTATTTCCATCACATAGAATGCCAAGGAGATATTCCTGCGGATTCTTGGGATTTACTACAGCTATGTCCACCTTGAACTGAGAATGACCTACATTGAGATTTACGGTATATCCTTTCCCGGTAAGTACCTCCGCAATCTTTTTGGACATGCTGCTTGGCGTTCCATCGTAAACATTAGCAGCTACAACAGGAGCAGTTCCCTTTTCGGCAAATTCCAGGAATTTTTTCAATCCTTCAACACCAGAAGATTGCGTTCTCTTCAAATCAATCTGCTCCGAACGAAGGGTTGAAAAAACTACCATTTCATATCTAGCTCTTGACACTGCAACATTCAACCGTCTTTCGCCGCCTTTATTATTAAGTGGACCAAAATTCATGGAGACTTTTCCATTCTTATCAGGACCATAGCCCACAGAGAATAGTATTACATCGCGTTCATCTCCCTGGACATTTTCCAGATTCTTTATAAAAACAGGTTCGACACTATCAAACGCAAGACTCTCTAGCTTTGGATATTTCGCCAATTCCTCGCACAACAAATCTTCAATAAGGTTCTGCTGGACTTTGCTAAATGAAACAATTCCAATAGAATATTTGGATAGCTCGGCATCCGACAGTCTCTTTTTTACCTCTTCAACGATTGCTTTTGCTTCAGCTAAGTTCGAGCGGGTTTTTCCTTTATCATAGACTCCATCTATCTTTCTGAGTGTGACTTTTGAAATTTGGTCGTCAATGGAAGGAAAGGTTATTAGTTTTCCATCATAATACTGAGAATTACTAAATGAAATCAGACTCTCGTGCTTACTTCTATAATGCCATTTCAGATACCTTGAAGGCATCGACAGCGAGATACAATCATCCAAGATACTATCTAGATCATCAATATCAGCCTCTTCCTCGTCAATCTGTGAGGTAGAGAAGAAACTGGTTGGTGGCATCTGCTTCGGGTCACCGACGACAACAAGAGATTTGCCTCTTGCAATAGCTCCGACAGACTCGCTTGTAGGCATCTGTGACGCTTCATCAAAGATGACAAGGTCGAACTTCTCGTTATTTAAATCTATATATTGTGCCACAGAGATTGGACTCATCAACATACATGGGCACAACTTCGGCAAGAGATTTGGAATTTGATCTATTATTTTGCGTATTGATGTGCCACGACCTCTATTCTTAATGTTCCTCTTTAGTATTCCTACTTCTGAAGTTTCATAGGCGGCCATTGTCAAAGACGGAATATTCGCAGCCAACTTGCAGAAAAGTTCCTTTTTACTTATTTTTTGGAATATAGAAGTCAGCCTTCTGTATTTCTCTATTGTTTCTTCAAACAGCACCCCATTGAAGAACCTTAGTCCCTCGTCGCTATTGATAATTTTAACAGCCAGCTTATGGTATACTCCTTTGGCAAATGCTTTTGATGCTTGTTCTCCAGTCCTGTTCTTTTTTACAATATATTCAACAACACTTGACAAACCAAGACTATTGATATCCCGTTTCTCGCGGCACCACTGATACCAATCCACAAACTTACCCTCATTATCATGCAATGTTACTAATGCTGGCAGCAAGGTATCACACCAATCGTTATTCGTAAGTTTAAGCGAGGCAACAGAATTAATCTTATCAATAGAACTCAGAGTTTGCTCTCCTAAAGTTACTAATTTCTTCCAGCAATCCTTATTCTCATTTATGAAGGAACTCCAGCTTCCCGTCACGGCATTTGACATCAAATATCCTATTTCCTCAACAGAGTGATTTTGAGCTTTGCTCAACTCTTGAATTAATTTCGTGAGTACAGAAATTTTCTCTATGACATCCATCATCATCGTCCACTGTTCCTTTCCGTAATAAGCCTGTGTACCAAACAGCTTCGACAGCTCATCATACATGGGCTCCAATGTAGCTTCATTGTGAGCGCATTTCTTAAGGCCAGATATTGTAGTTTCAATATCGTTTTCATCAAAGCCGGCTTTATATTTGGCCATTTTTTTGAAGAATGTCCTCTTGGCAAAGAATCTAGGCAGAAACCATTTATCCAGAATGTCATTCCATTCGACTTCAAGTTGAGCAACATCCATCTTCATAATCTCTCCCGTATATACTGATGTAAGTTCCTGAGTAAGCTTTTCCTTTTGAATACCTACTTCTACGATATTCTTTATATGTTGTATCTTTCTTCCATCAACGGACAACAGGAATAACTCACCCGATAAATAAGGTACGGTGATTAAAAATTCATAGAATTGTCTAAGCCAGCTAATGCCATCTGATGTCTCTACTATGTTAAATCCCCAACATGCAGAGAACCTTCCTTTATTTTTTTTATACAGAGTCAAAGAATCACGACATGCATTAATTTGTTCGCGCAAAAGTTGTTCAGATTCTGATGAACCGTCTTTAATATCCAATATTTTTAAAGGGCTGGTTGCTGGATTACCTGACACTTTGAAGATAGTATCAATTCTCTTTATGCGTTCCTGATATTCGCTTATCTTTTGGTTCGTGATAGTCGTTAGTAAGTTCTGATCCGTTTCTATTTCATCCTCCGAAATAGACAAATAAGATATGATGCAATCATATAATGATAAACCGGAAACCTTTTTCGTATGCAATGCTTCGATATATCGAATGAGTTCTTGTCTTTTTTCGAATAGTTCGTCAGAAGTACGCTTATACTCTTCCTGAGAGTGAGGATGACTTATATTCATCGCTTCATCCATCTGTTCCAGAAAATGTGTTTTTGTGGCTTTATTGGAATGTAACTCAAGACAGAACGGAGCAAGTCCAATCTTCTCCAGACGAGATTGAACAACAGATAAAGCCGCCATCTTTTCGGCAACAAACAACACTCTTCGTCCTTGATAGAGGGCATTAGCAATCATATTAGTGATGGTCTGTGACTTACCTGTCCCAGGAGGACCATACAGGATAAAGCTCCTTCCTTCTCCAGAGTCAATCACAGCTTCTAGTTGAGATGAGTCCACATCGACAGGAAGCGTATAGTCTGCTGGTTTTTTCTTTTTATCCAGCTCACGTGCATCAGCCACTTCGGTTGGATTATCTATATTGAGTTTTCCATCTATCAAACTAGATATAATATCATTCTCAAGAATCTTATCAGAATTACAGTGAATATCATTCCACATAACAAACTTATTGAATGAGAATAAGCCAATAATTGATTCATCAAGAACATCCCATCGCCTTTTATCACGTATCTTGTTACGAATGATTGTAAAAATCTTCTTCACATCCACCCCATACTCATCTTTAGGAAGTTCATCTAAAGTAGAGAGGTTGATGTTGTGTTGCTGCTTCAGTAGTTCCACCATTGTTATGTTCAACGCAATTTCTTCATCCCTAGTTCGAATTGTGTAGCCAGCAAGTCCTCCACCTCTTATTATTTCTATAGGAAGAAGCAGAATTGGTGCCAGTCGAGGTTGCTCACTTCTTTCTGTTTCATACCATTTCAGGACACCAAGAACCAAGTAAAGGTTGTTTGCACCATTTTCTTCCATCGAAGTCCTTGAAGTTCTATATACATACTTCAGAGCATTCTTTAAATCATCCTCATTCTTAAAAGAGTATAATTTGTTGTTCACAAGTCCTTTCTTTATGAATTCTTCCAGACAGAAATATATCTCCGAGGTGAACATGCCATTGAGCTCAGGTTTTGGCTTTTCATCCAGTGGAAATGGATAAATTTGAAATGATTTGCCATCCTGAAGGAAGTCTTCCAATCTGTCCACAGAAAATGATACCAATGGTATTATTTTTTTCCCCAATCTCATGTTCAATAGATTGTTACGTAAAGAGAAATCAAGAAGCTTTCTTTCCCAAAGCATCATCTTGGTGACTTTTACATCAGAGTTATCATAAATCGACAAGTCGTATCTGCTGTATTGTTTCACCTCCTTTGTAGCATTATCGTGCTCTAATCCCTCATTTTCGATAATCCAGTTTCCTTCTTTCTGGACTCTTAAAGGCAATGGGCGTATACCGTTGATTCTTGCACGGTAAACATCAATGAAATAATCGAAGTTTTGTTCTTCATGTAAATGGTTCTTAGCAAGACTTACGGCTTCGTCGAAGCTTACAGAAGTTGAACTGGTCAGGCATGTTGCTTCCACAACGACAATTTCATTGAGACCGTCTGATGAACTCTTCAACAAGAAACTACCGTCATCACTGACCGGCTTGTTATATGAGTCATTTACTAGCCAAGCGCCCACGAAACAATGGCCTTTAGTCAAAACCAATATTGAATTTATGCCGATAGATTCAAGGCAAGAGGCAAACAAGACAGAAAGATCCACACAAGTGGCTAGTTTCTCATTGAGCACTTTGTCAACAGTACGGATACGCTGGCCAAATTCTTCAAAACTTGCTGGTGGTGTAGCATATATCAAAGCTTCGCTCCTTAATGCTTCATATATAGCTGCAACCTGAAGTCGAGCTCTGTTTGAGTTCTGGGATTGATATTCATCGAGAGCTCCAGAGCCTGTCCACTGTTCAAGGAACTTCGATGCTGTTACGCTGACCTTTGACAAAAGAGGATAGTTAGGTGTAACAAATGAAGCTAAAAGCTCCGGTTTTATTGCCAAACCTGTCCATTGATCATAAGCCATCAATTTAATTAAAAACTCTTTTGAGAACAATTTTTTTCCAGCACATTTAATAGCAAGTATGAACTTGCTCTCAATGCCTTCAGTTAATTCTATCAACAAAGAGGATTCCACATTAATAGAAAGATTCTTTACTTCAATATGAGAGCCGGCAGGCACAGCATCTATATGCACTATTGACGGTGTGAACATTTCACCATCAATTGATATCTCGAGATCAATCCACATAGCTGCACCATCATTCTTCAATACACATTCAATAAGCGAGTTATAGTGGTTATACTGCATAGAATAGTTCAAACATGGTAGATAGTCAAAATACAACATGCCATTATCTGTTCCGTTTATTATAAAATTACATTCTTCTTTGCTCATAGTAAAGAAACTTTCAATTAATTAAATCTTAAACATATTGCTTTTTGAAGCAAGTCTCTATATGATTAGATGCTACAAATTAACTGTTTCGGTATTTATCTCCCTCTTTTAATCCATTCTCTGATTATTATTTGTTCAGATATTCATCGTCCCTTACCAGGATTTTCTCAATCTTGCCTACATACATAGTATGGAAATCTCTTTCAGGATAGCTCTTGTCTATTGTCTCCTGATGGATGAAACCACTCTGTTGCAACGGTGAAGCATATACTTTTCTGCAGACAAGTACCATCTTGGCTTCTGCAAAGTAAATAGAATTGTCAGCAAAGACCTTGGTGAGTCCGGCCTTTGTTATCTTATCCTCATCACGCCCTGATACACTACCCAGATAGGCCATCTGCTTCTTGAATGATTTATCCATCACAGAAAGAGTAAAGTACTCTTCTTTATCAACGAAAGTCTTGGTATAGCGTGAAGGACGGAGATAGATAACAGCCGTCGGATCATTGCTTCCCCAGATACATCCCAGATGTCCCCAACTAATGGTCATCGTATTACAACCGTCCTGCTCATTACCGGCAGATACCAACATCCATTCTTTACCGAACAGGTTGAACGGATTGAATTTCATGTCTTTGTAATTAATTTCTTTCATGACTGTATTCTTTTTTAACTGTTTGAAACTTCATCTGCTATTGATACTTTTCCCTAAGCCTTTTTGGTAGTTTGTTCAAGACAAGATTGTAGGATTCAAGTATCCAGTTTTTAATCTGATCAGAAGAGAAAGTGTCCTCGATGAGAATGTCATTCCAATGTATCTTATTCAAATGATAAGCTGCACGAATAGCGTCATAACGTTCACGCAGTTCCTGACCTTTCTCCGGTGACAACTTGATTGAGATACGGGGATCAGCATATTCTAATGGAAGATGTAGGAATATCTTTCCCTCTATTCGGTACACGATCATATCAGGACCGTAGGGCGAGTCTTCTGTAACACCAGGAAGTGTCAGGCAATACTCTCTGACTTGTTCTATATTCATTGTATTGTTGTTAGTCTATTAAAAAATTATTTCATTTTCTTGCTGAGTATTCTGTTTCTGACACTTTTCACAGCTGGTTTATAGCAATCTATCTCCATAGTTTTAATGGTGAGTTTCAGCTATCAATTCAAAACATCAGGCACCCTCTACCTTGTATCATTTTGCTTGCGTATAACCTTCTTTCTTCAAAATCTCAATCAGACGCTGGCGATGATCCCCCTGGATAATAATCTCTCCATCTTTTACAGTTCCTCCTACGCCACACTTTTGCTTCAACTGTTTGCAGAGAGCACTCCTATCCTCTTCAGAACCAACGAAACCTTTTATCAAGGTTACAGTCTTGCCGCCACGTCCTGCGCGTTCCATGTTCAGTCGCAACTTCTGTTGGTTCTTCGGCAATGTAGGTGTTTCTTTCTGCACATCCTCTGAATATTCGAAATCAGGACTTGTGGAATATACTACTCCCACTCTTTTCTTGCGGTCAACGTCCTTCTTCTCGGAAGATTCACTTTTATTGCTTGATGCTTCAAGAGCAGCCAAGGCACTTTTCCAATCTGTTCCTGCCATTTTATTCATTATATTATACCATTTTGTCAGTTGCAAAATATTTCCAAAGTGGAGCTGTCATAAGAGCCTGACAGATTTTTCCCGAACAAAGCATCTCATAAACTTCGTCCTTGGTACATAGAAATTTATCCAGATCTTCTGTAGCGTCAAGATGAGTATCAGAGATCTTCTCAACACCTTCAGCCAGGAAAGTATAGCAACGATTATTCATAGAACTTGGATTAGGAGAGAGAACCATGAAGTCTGTCCATTTACCACCACCGAAGCCTGTTTCTTCCTGTAATTCTCTTTTCGCAGCAACTAAGGGATCTTCTCCATCTTCAATGACTCCAGCAGGGATCTCGGTAGAAACGACCTTTAGAGCCTGTCTCCATTGGCGTTCCATGATTATTTTATCATCCTTCGTAATAGCAATGATGTTAATCCAATCAGGGTATTCCAACGTGTAATACTCATCGTTAACACAACCATCAGGAAGCTGTACTTTCTCCACTTTAGCTGTTAGCCATTTACGCTTGAAAATATATTTCGTCTCAAGCGTTTTCCATTCCATTTCTTTATCTGTTCGCATCCTGTAATATATGTTGTTGTGATAGTAATCATAAATTGTATGATAGTTTACTTTTAATGTTTTGATATGTTTAAACCACCTGCTACTTGCATGCTATGTCATTACCATTTCGTATGTCCAGATGTCCCCTTAGGGGCCGGAAGATTTTTGTCTACAGTAAAAGTCGTTGAGTGTTGAGCGAAAATACCACAAAATGTGCAACAAGCAAAAAGCACAGTCAGAGCGATTGATTTTTTCATGTCCATTAAATTTAGAAATTGTTCAACGCCATTTCTGGTTTCATTTACAAAAGTATTGTTTTATGACGAATAAAACAATACTTTTCTGCTATTATTTTCAATTTTAAGAGGTGTTGCTTTTATTTGCTTAAGCACAGATTAGCACTTATTTTTATTTTTGGCAAATACAGTTTGACTATTAATAATTCTGTATATTTGGCATTTAGTTAGTTTTACATTATCTTTGCAAATAAATAATAAGCTAAAAGAAATGAACAAAATATCAGTTAGGAAAGTCAAAGACAGTGATATTGAATGTATAGATCATCTGCTGTTCCAGGTAAACGCAGTTCATCAACAGGGACGTCCAGACCTGTTTGTCAAAGGAGGAAGGAAATACAATCATGAGCAACTGTTCAAGATATTCCATGATGAGCATACGCCAGTACTTGTTGCAGTCGATGAAAACAATGTCGTACAGGGGTACGCATTCTGCATTTTGCAGGATTACAAGGATAATCATGCTTTCTGTCCTATCAAGACATTGTATATTGATGATCTTTGCGTGAACGAAGAAAGACGTGGACAGCACCTTGGAACAATGATATATAATGCTGTTTTAGACTTTGCAAAGAAACTTGGTTGCTACAATGTTACACTAAATGTATGGACATGCAATCCTTCAGCTATACAATTTTATAAAGACTGTGGTCTTGAACCTCAAAAAATAGGAATGGAAAAAATTTTATGACAATTCAAGATAATAAAACAACTATTTAGCATTGCTAATTAGAAAAGACCACCAAACAGAACTGTTTAATGGCCTTTTGTAATATTGAATTTTTTTTTGACTAATCTATTTCCTCGTCAGGTTCATAGCCTCCCATCTCACGGATCGCATTCTTCAGCATCACATACTGGTCAAAAAGATTATTTACAGCTTCTTCTCCTTTCGTAAAATCATGCATCGGGCTCTTCAGGAAGAAGCTCAGGAAACGCTGGATGCCGTAACGCCCGTCACGGGCCGCAAGATCCATCAGCAAGCTCAAGTCAAGCAGTAAAGGCGCAGCAAGAATGGAATCCCTGCACAAGAAGTTGATTTTGATCTGCATCGGATACCCCATCCAGCCGAAGATATCTATATTATCCCAGCCTTCCTTATTGTCGTTGCGGGGTGGATAATAATTGATGCGGACCTTATGATAGATATTGCCATAAAGATCCGGCTGGTCTTCTTTTTTCAAAATCGTCTCCAGCGTAGACAGTTTGCTGACCTCTTTAGTATGGAAATTAGCAGGTTCATCCAATACCAGTCCATCCCGGTTTCCCAGAATATTTGTAGAGAACCATCCGTTCAGTCCAAGATTTCTGACCTTTAAAATAGGAGCGAAACCGGATTTTACCAGAGTCTGTCCTGTCTTGAAATCTTTTCC
>DMYZ01000060.1:0-555 GCA_003483565.1 Prevotella sp. | reverse complement strand
ACGACGATGCGTGCACAACCGTTTTTCTCTTTAAAGGTCCTGATGTCCTTTTTCAAATCTTCAACCATTTCCCAACGGCTCTTGCTGTCCTTCACATTATCACCGCTGATGCGCTTGGCATAGTTTCTATCAAAGGCAGCCTTCATCGGAACAATCTTTTCCAGTTCTTCACGTACCGGCTCAATGTCCTTGGCTTTCAATACTTCTGCATATACCGCAGCCTGATAGGCATTCTGTGGATAAGCATCCCATGTACCAAAAACGATATCATCCAGATGAGCCAGTGGAACGATATCGCTGTAATGCAGATACTTTTTATCGGCACCTTTTCCGACCCGGATTTTGTCATACTGGGTCATGGAACCTATCGGCTTGGCAAGCCCTTTACGAACCATCAGCACTCCAGTCATAAAGGTCGTAGATACGGCGCCGCAGCCCACGACCATAATACCTAATTTGCCATCAGCAGATTTTAGATTTGTCAAATTCTTCATGTTTTTTGTTATTATTTATTAAGTTGACAATATTAAAATGTAACAAATGTAAACCAAATAA
>DMYZ01000136.1 GCA_003483565.1 Prevotella sp. | reverse complement strand
GCATTTTTCTTTAAAAGATTGTACCGATTGTGTCTCTTGTGGAGTCTTTTCTAGTATATATGATATACTTTACTTATAGATATGGCAGATAAATTGTAAATAATATATCTATTTAAAACTGCTGTTCGGATGACTGCATCCGGAATTAAATTTATATTCTTCTTCTTTATAAATATGAACTGAAATGTTAAATCAATCTTCTGACTTCGTAAAAGGACATCTTTCGGGGTATATTCTGCCCTCAAACAGGTCGTGTTTCGATAGGAAACAGAGTGTTAAAAGGCATCAGACACACTCTAAAAGATGTCCTTTTAGAAAATAAAAAATGTTTAAATATTACAAGTAATTGACAGGTAGTAATTTATATCTCAGTCTGATACTCGCATATTTGACTGCAAGGACTGTTGTAAGTGCAAATATGCCGGTTACAGAGTGGTACTTGTCAATATTTAGTGAATTTCTTCCCGTAAAGGAATGAACGGGTTTTATGAAACAGAAACAGGTTTGAGACGTTGTCTATTTTGACCGGTGCAAATAATATTGCCGTTCATTTTCCGGAAATTTCTCTATCGCGTACCGGAGCATTGTACGTGGCATCTCACAGGAATGTATATCCAGAAAATCCATGAGTCGTGGCTTGTCTTTCTTCCCTGCCTCACGCAGCATCCAGCCTATTGCCTTGTGCATGAGATCATGGGGATGATGCATTAATTTCTCACTGAGGGCATAGATATCTGTAAAGTCATTGCGTCTGATCAGCGCGATCGTTGATACCACAGCAATGCGCTGGTCCCACAGTAGGGAACTGTCAGCCAGTTGATACAATATCTCCCGGTCATGATCAACCAGATATTCTCCGACAATGGTCGGGGCAGAGAGATCGACCAGATCCCAGTTGTTTATTTTGCCGGTATGACGGAGATAGAATTGATAATAATTCCGGCGCAGTATTTCACCTTCTTCTTCTGAATGTTCTTTCAGCCATAATTTTTTATGCGAGCGTTTTACCTGTTCTACCATGATCAGCAGTGCACACATCCGTAGTTCATGCCATACTGACATCAGGAGCCGGGATATCTCATCCGGATTCAAATCCAAATGACGCATTGCCACGGTACGGATATGAGGAACGGTAATTCCGAGAAAACGGTTCCCTTCTCCATATTGTCCTTTTCCTGTTTTGAAAAATCTGGGAAGTACTTCGCGCTTTTCCTCATCGATAAACTGTTCCAGTTCCTGTTGAATCGTTTCCATATTCTTTGTGTTTTTATTTTTTATTTAAAGTGTTGTCCAGCCATTTCATGATATAATCGTCATGAGTGAATCCTTCCAGATGGCCGTCGGCAGGATATACCCGGTATTGTTTCGGCGCTACGATCAGATTATATGCCGTGAAACCGCCGTGCACAGGACAGTCGTCATCAAACAGCGCTGCTGTATAGAGAACAGGACACTGTATTTTCGAAGCAAATGAGCGCGTATCAATAAGGTCCTGTACATTCATGACATCAATAAAAGAGCATGGGTTCTTGTAATAGGACAGATCATTTTTTAATTCTGTCTCGCATGTTGTCCTGATCTTGATCTGGTGGCGCATATCACAGGGAAACGGGTCGAAATAGGCACAGGCAGCTATTTTCCCTGCACATAAAGCGGCCGTAGCCAGTGTCAGTCCCCCACCCTGACTTCCACCTTTCACGCCGATACGGTCAGTATCTATCTCCGGACGGCTTCTCAGGAAATCGACGGCACGTACACAGTCCATATAGATACCACGATAGGCGACACTGTCACTATTGAATAATTTATATCCCCATATCCCCGGAACGCCAAAACCGGGATTAAACTGATCTCTGCTGATGCCATGGCCACGGACACACAGTGCCAGCTCTGCCCTGTCGGTATCGTCATTCAGCATCCCTTCCAGATTCTCGAATCCATAGCCATATCCCGGGACCTGCAACACTGCGGCATGCTTTCCTTGTGTACGCGGTACAAAGTAATAGCCGCGGACCGTGATTCCTCCAAGTGATTTCATCTCCGCAATATATACATCTCTCCGGCTTTTCCTGCTTAATGAATCTATCTTGTGCATTCTGAAGTCAGGAGCGATTTGGGACAAGTCAGCCAAGGCCTGTGACCAGTATTCATCAAAATCGGGAGCGACATGATTGTTGCAGGTTACCTGTTCCGGTTTGACAGCCATCCATGCTGCTTTTCCGGTATATCCCTTTCCGTGCATGACAGCTGTTATCTGATAAAAACCGGGAGTGCCACATCGTTTATTGAGATCTATTCTGATGACAGAGTCCTTGGGCAGAATATAGAAAGTACTGTCAAGGAAGGATTTATGGAAATCATTTTCTATCCGCAGTCTTATGGCAGATTTTACAGCACTGCTGCAATGCAGGGTTATTATCCTGTTGTCATTCAGACAGACATGATCTTCTGTCGGTAAACTGATATGTACGGATTCCCTGTTTTTACTCTTCAAAGGAGTCAGAGTAAGTAAAGTGTGGCTCAGTCCGCCTGTATATCCCAGATCAGAGCAATAAATTATGATTTTGTTTTTCCCACGTCTTAATATCCCTTTTGGTAATATAAAGCGATGAAGGGCTTCTTTGCTATTCCAGCTTAAATTTTGGAGATCCGTGGCAATGGTCTTTCCATTGATGAGTATATGACTGACATTGCATTGCATTCTGACCGACAGAGCATAAGTTTTGTTGTTGTTGTCAACCTCAAAGCCTGAGGACAGAATACAGTCTCCGTCACCGGCAAAATATCCCTGTCGCTCCCACGACAATAAAGTGCATATCGTGGAATGTTGTCTGGCACCCCGAGTGGCAACAGACTGGTTGCTGTTAAAATCTATATTCCAGTCCAATGGCAGTAAATTTTGTGCAGAGACATTCAGAACAAACCATAAGGTTAAAAAGAGTGCAGTGCACCGGCGGTAGAAGAAGTGGTTCATATATCGGTATCTTTTATAGTTAGTCATTTTGCAAAAATACAAAAATATAATGAATTACACTTTTCCTGTCCAGCTAATTTCGATATATTTTTCATGATGGGATACAAAAATCCTATGATACATTTCTTTGTCATCCACAGTCCTTTCATTTTATAATAAAATATAAATTTTAATGTCTTTTTTCTCTCATTTAAATAAAAACTATTACTTTTGTTCCCAGTTGGTAACATTTAATGAACTATTCTATGAATAAGGTAAAAAGTTCAGAACATGACCGGGACGCTACTGAAAGCAGATTAATTACCGCTGTAGGGCAGATGATCGAAGAAAACGGTTTTGAGAAGATAGGCATCAATGCTGTAGCTGCGAAATCAGGGGTATCCAAGATATTGATATATCGCTACTTCGGGTCAATGGACGGACTGATAACAGCCTATATACGGAAGAATGATTTCTGGTTGAATTTTCCGGATGACTTTCCTCTAAAGGAAGAAATACCAATATTTCTGAAAACAGTCTTTCATCAAATGGCTTGCCAGCTAAGACACAGTCCGATGCTGAAACGTTTGTATCGCTGGGAACTGTCTGCCAGTAATAATATCATAGAGGTGGTCAGAAGACAACGGGAAGCAGCCGGCAATGAAATCATCAGCAATATATCGAAAATAATGCAGTGTGAACCTAAGGATCTTGCAGCTATAGCTACAATTATTACTTCATCAATCACATATCTGGCTATGCTTGAAGATAATTGCAATATATATAATGGTATAGAACTTGATGATGATCATGGCTGGCAACAGATTACTACAGGCATAGATATGATTATTGACAATACTTTTAATTTACTTAAATAATTTTTTTTAATATTGCTGCTTTTACGGGGGGTATATTTTTTAATATGTTTCCGTTTGGTAACATGATAATTAACGAGACATGAAAAAAATGGTATTAGTTTTAAGCTTGCTACTATTTATTGGTAGTTTATGGTCATGTGACAATGACATGGTGGAATATAACCAGGGCGATCTCAAAGTGAGCATCGTTGAAGGAGGCGGATGGTTGCATGACTTTCCCTTGTTTCTTGGTATTAACAAGAAAAATCCACCACAGATAGCAATATGGCTGGAAGATACAAATGGGAAATATCTCAGTACTGTATATGCGTCTTACAAGATTGCTCATCAAGGTTGGGTGAATGCTAATGGCAATCGCAGAAAGGAAGCTCTTCCGTGTTGGTGCTATGCAAGGGGCGTAAAATATCCGGACGGACTTTATCTGCCGACAAAGGACCAGCCTCTTACCGATGCTATCTCCGGTGCAACGCCGCGCAAAGGTTTTGATGTTAAGATTACGCCAAATGGTAATCTGAAGAAATTTGTCGTAAAAGTAGAAGTTAATCAATCTACAGATTTTAACGACAGTTACCCAAAGACTGCCAAAGAGGGGGATGCCAACTATTCAGGAGGAAAAGAAGGCAGCGGACAGCCTGCACTGGTATATGCCGCCTTGGTTGATTTGACAACAGGACAAAAAACATTTAATGCTCAACTGATAGGCCATAGCAGTCCTGATGGTACTTCCGGAAATATATATACGGATATGAGCGGGATAACAACAGCATTGAACATTGTAAAACAAATAACGGTTACTGTAAAATGAAGAAAAATATATTGATTCTCTGTATGATGCTCTCTGGCATCATGACAATACACGCACAAAGTGACAAGAAATTGTCGTTCTCCGGTTATGTTGCCACGGGACTTGCCATGAGTACACCGGAAAAGACTCCACTGACATTTAACGTACTGGCTCATTATGATCTGAATAAAAGACTGACTGCCGGCCTGGGGACCGGCCTGGCCATTTACGAAAAGGCATTGATTCCTTTATATGCTGATGTGAGCTATAAATTAACCAGACCTCATAAATTTACTCCTTTCGTGGAATGTAGCAGTGGCTATAGTCTTGCTGTAGAAAAGAATACAAAAGGTGGTTTTTATTTTGATTCCGGTATTGGTATGGAATGGGCTGTACTTAAAAGACACAGAGTCTTTTTTGCTGTCAGCTATGATTTGCAGAAACTCAAACGACTGAAGACATTTGAGAATCAATATATGCGTGCTGAATTTCAGGAGAACCTCAGTCATAGTTCGATTATGCTGAAAACAGGAATAACATTTTAAGTCGTACTCCCCTATTGTCAGGGACATATCTTCTCTTAATAAATTGAGGGAATCGCAAAAAAACATTATTTTTGTAGAAAATTCGATATATCATGTAATTTTTTTTATGACCTTGCGTCTAACGGGCAGTATTTATCAAGAATAAGATGGAAACGTTACAAAAAGAATTTGCGCAAATCGTGAAAGAGAATAAGAGTACGATATATACTGTGTGCTACATGTTCTCTGGAGATTCCGAAGAGGTGGACGACTTGTTCCAGGAAGTGCTGGTGAATTTATGGAAAGGCTTTGACTCTTTTATGGGTCACAGCAATATCCGTACCTGGATTTACCGCATCGCCTTGAATACATGTATCTCCTTGAACCGGAAAAAAAAGTTGAAAACCATTCCGTTGAGTATGGATGTCAATCTGTTTGAAGACAGTGACGAAGATACTAAACAGATAAAGCTCCTGCATGACCGTATTAATAAACTCGGGCCATTTGACAAAGCGATCGTATTGCTCTGGCTGGAGAATATCAGTTATGATGAAATTGGTGCCATTGTTGGTATCTCAACTCAGAATGTAGCTTCCCGCTTGTTCAGGATAAAAGAGAAATTAAAAAACATGTAAGACGTTTTTAAAAAAAATCGAAATGGAAAAAATTAATGAAAATATCGAATTGGAGCAAATGAAGGAACAACTTTCTATACTTAAGAAGAAGCTGGAGAATGAAAGCATTCTGAATGATAGGCTGATGAGAAAAGCAATGAGTGAGAAAGTATCCAAGATCAATCATGATGCCATTGCTGCTTACATTATTATCTTTTTTGCAATCCCCTATTGCACATGGGTCTTTATTTACTTGCTGAACCTTTCCTGGTGGTTCTGTGGTGTAACGGACATCTTCCTTCTTATAGCGTTAATTTATACTTATATATCCCACAGGGGAATCCGGTCCAACGAAATATTGGAAGGAAATTTACTGGAGGTAAGCTATAAAATAGCAAGAATGAAAAAAATGTATGCTGACTGGTTGAAGATCGGTATTCCTTTCCTTGTAATATGGATTACATGGTTTGTTCTGGAGGTGCTGCATAACAGCAAAGGTGAAGAGGCTCATGGTGTTCTTATCGGAGGTGCTGTCGGTGCTGTCATCGGTGTCGTCATCGGTTCATGGAAATATCGCAGGATACAAAGGAAGGCAAAGGAAGTCATAGAACAGATCCATGAACAGTGTAAAGAGTAGTTTGTAAATTATTTAATGACAGCTTCTTCTGTGCAATTGAAGACGGCATCAGATCGTAGGTTAGTTTATAATTTTAGAGTCGTATATACTATATTATCGTCTATTTTCATTATCTTTGCAGCCAATAATAAAGCTTTGGAAATGGACGACAGAATACTTATCATAGATGATGAAGAGCAAATACGCAAATTGCTTGTACGAATGATGGAGCTAGAAGGATATGAAGTATTCCAAGCTCATGACTGCAAATCGGCAATGAGACAATTAACACTTCATAAACCGCAAGTTACCCTGTGCGATGTATTTCTTCCAGACGGTAACGGAGTAGAAATGATTTCTCCGATAAAAAATATCTGTCCTGATACGGAAGTTATATTGCTTACAGCCCATGGAAATATTCCAGATGGTGTACAAGCTATAAAGAACGGAGCTTTTGATTATATCACAAAAGGTGATGATAATAATAAAATTATTCCGCTTATAAGTCGAGCAATGCATTTTGCTAAACAAAAACTTCATTCTGAAAATAAGAAGACCCAAAAGGAAAACATTACATTTAATGTTATTGAAGGAAAATCACAAAGTATAAGAAAAGCTGTAGAATTAGCAAAAAAAGCTGCTGCAACAGACATAAGCATAATGCTCAATGGGGAGACAGGTACTGGCAAAGAGGTTTTTGCGCAAGCAATTCATCATGCCAGCCAACGCTCAGATAAGCCTTTTGTTGCTATAAATTGTTCTGCTTTTAGTAAGGATCTTCTTGAGAGTGAATTGTTCGGTTTTAAAGCTGGTGCTTTCACAGGAGCCATGAAAGAAAAGAAAGGTCTTTTTCAAATGGCAGACCAGGGTACTCTATTTCTTGATGAAATAGGTGAAATGGCTTTTGAATTGCAAGCTAAGTTGTTGCGTGTTCTTGAAACTGGAGAATATATTATGATGGGTGACACGCAACCGACAAAAGTAGACGTAAGAATAATTTCTGCAACTAACCGGGATTTGAGACATGAAATTAAAGAACAGAATTTTAGAGAGGACCTATTTTATCGCCTGTCCGTATTTCAGATTCAATTGCCTCCGTTGCGTGAGCGTACAGAGGATATAGAAAATCTGGCCGGTAATTTTATCCATTTTTTTTGTGATAAATTTGGGAAAGCTGTTATAGATATGACTCCGGAATATCTTCAGATATTAAAAACATCAGAATGGAGAGGTAATATTCGCGAATTACGAAATGTGATAGAACGCAGTCTTATTGTCTGCAACGACCATCTTACCGTCCAGGATTTGCCTCTTGAAATGCAAAGTTCCAGGCAATGTGACCGTTCTGAATTAGAATTGGCACAAGTAGAGAAAGAGCATATTATTAAAGTCTTGCATTACACGAATGGCAACAAGACAGAGGCGTCAAGATTATTGAAAATCGGACTCACAACATTATACAGGAAAATAGAAGAATACGGAATTTAATCTAAGTGACTCTTCTGTTTTGAAAAACGACCTTTCCATTTTGAAAGGGTCGTTTTTTTTATATACTTCATATATTTTTTTTATTTCCTTTATTATCAGCATGATACAAAATTCTGATGACGAATGGCATACTATTAGTATTGTATACCTTCAGTTAAAGAATTTTATATAATCAACAATTTAAAATAATAAAATTATGAATGTAGTTGGATTTATTATTTGTGTTGCCACTGGAGTTTTATGCTTCTGGCTGTTTCTAAGATGTATTGATTGGTTTGAAAATATGTAAAAAAAGGAAATATATGTATACAGTTTTATTTATTATAGGGTTGATCATGTTCTGCTATCTGCTCTATGTACTTATTAGGCCGGAAAAGTTTTAAAAACGTAAAAGATTATGAGTACAGATATTTTAGGCGTTATTGCACAGATTGTATTAGTAATAATTGTCAGCTATCCTTTGGGAAAATATATAGCAAAAGTATATAAAGGCAAAAGGACTTGCTTAGACTTTATGAAACCAGTAGAAAAGTTTATGTACAAGTTATCTGGTATCGATCCGGAAAAAGAGATGAATTGGAAGCAATTCCTTCGTGCATTGCTTACGATTAATTTATTTTGGTTTTTCTGGGGTATGATTCTTCTTGTCAGTCAAGGTATGCTGCCTTTGAATCCCGATGGAAATCTTAGCCAGACTGTTCATCAGGCCTTTAATACTACGGTCAGTTTTCTTGTAAACTGTGATTTACAGCATTATAGCGGTGAAAATGGTTTGACATACTTTACACAATTGTTTGTTGTAATGCTCTTTCAATTTATCACGGCTGCTACCGGCATGGCAGCAATGGCTGGTGTAATGAAAGCTCTGGCAGCGAAGACTGCAAATACAATCGGCAACTTCTGGAAATTCTTGATGCTCAGTTGTACAAGAATATTATTACCACTGTCATTGATAGTAGGCTTTATACTTATCCTGCAGGGTACTCCTATGGAATTTCAAGGAAAAATGAAAGTTAAGACACTGGAGGGTGCTACCCAGATGATTTCGCAGGGACCGGCAGCTGCTATTATTCCAATAAAGCAGTTGGGAACTAATGGCGGCGGTTTCTTTGGTGCCAATTCATCACATCCGTTAGAGAACCCTACTTATTTTACTAATATGATAGAGTGCGACAGTATTTTACTTATCCCTATGGCACTTGTCTTTGCTTTTGGTTTTTATTTGGATAAGAAAAAACTGGGATATAGCATTTTTGGAGTAATGCTTACTGCTTATTTAATTGGAGGAATAATAAATGTCCATGAAGAGGCAAAGGGTAATCCAAAAATAGAAGCATTGGGCGTTAATCAGGACAAGGGAGCTATGGAAGGAAAGGAAGTCAGAATCGGCAGTGATGCCACGGCACTTTGGAGTGTTAATACGACAGTAACCTCCAATGGTTCAGTCAATGGCATGCATGATTCTATGATGCCTTTTTCCGGGACGGTGGAGATGTTAAACATGCAGATAAACAGTTGGTTCGGCGGCGTAGGCGTAGGCTGGATGAATTATTTCACATTCATAATCATTGCTGTCTTTATGAGTGGACTCATGGTAGGACGTACTCCTGAATTTCTTGGCAAGAAAGTAGAAGCAAGAGAAATGAAAATAGCATCAATTGTCGCTTTACTCCATCCTTTCCTGATCCTTACCGGGACAGCTGTTGCTGCATATCTATTAGTGCATGTTCCTGATTTCGTAGTGCATGAGGGAGGATGGCTCAACAACCATGGTTATCACGGACTAAGCGAAATGCTATATGAATTTACCTCTTCTGCTGCAAATAATGGTTCCGGCTTTGAGGGACTTCATGATAATTCCTGGTTTTGGAATTTCTCCTGCGGCATCGTTATGATATTAGGCCGTTACATACCTATAATAGGTCAAGTGGCTATAGCAGGATTGCTGGCAAAGAAAAAACAAATCCCGGAAAGTGCAGGAACACTAAGAACAGATACGACTACATTCGGCATTATGACCTTTGCTGTAATTTTTATCGTCGCTGCTTTGTCCTTTTTCCCTGTTCATGCTCTCAGCACGATTGCCGACGCTTTGACATTATAGTATAAATAGTAAAGAATAAAATAAGTTTATTAATATGAAACCGCAAATGTCATCTTTGTTTCAGAAGAAACAGATAAAGGATAGTTTGAAACAATCATTTGTCAAACTTAATCCGAAGATAATGATAAAAAATCCGATTATGTTCACCGTAGAAGTGTGTACATTCATAATGTTGCCGGTGACAATCTATTCTATATTCAACTCTGCACAAGGCTCTTTTATATATAATTTTCTGGTCCTCGTCACATTGTTTGTTACCTTGTTGTTTGCCAATTTTGCAGAAGCCATCGCAGAAGCGCGTGGAAAGGCACAAGCCGACAGCTTGAGAAAAACACGTGAAGAAACCCCAGCCAAACTTATTTCCGGAGACGGCATCAAGAATATAAGCAGTAGTATGCTTAAAAAAGGTGATATCTTTGAATGTGCTGCCGGAGATATTATACCAGCGGACGGTGAGATAATAGAAGGGCTTGCATCTATAGACGAGAGCGCTATAACCGGTGAGTCTGCACCCGTTATACGTGAAGCTGGAGGAGACAAAAGCTCTGTGACCGGCGGGACAAAGGTCTTGTCTGATAATATTAAGGTTCAAGTAACATCTCAACCCGGAGAAAGTTTTCTGGATAAAATGATTGCCTTGGTAGAAGGTGCGTCACGTCAGAAAACTCCCAACGAAATAGCCCTTACAATTTTGCTTGCAACATTTACTCTGATTTTTATTATCGTATGTATCACCCTGAAACCACTTGCTGACTATGCCGGGGCTACTATAACTATAGCGGCATTTCTTTCTTTATTTGTGTGCCTTATACCGACAACTATCGGCGGTCTCCTTTCTGCTATAGGAATAGCGGGGATGGATAGGGCTCTAAGAGCCAATGTCATTACTAAATCAGG
>DMYZ01000003.1 GCA_003483565.1 Prevotella sp. | reverse complement strand
GAATATTAGTCTTTAAGGGTATCTTGTTATTTATAAGAGTAAATAAAAGCCAGGTAATTAGTAATATTAGCTATACTAATGCTTTATATTATAAAACATCCATCGGTTTATGTTTTTAAAATAATAGATGTTATCTTTACTCTTTATTTTTTATTTCTATAAATTATCAGATTATAAATATATATTTATTGTCATAAATACTTGATTTATATCTTGCGTATTCTATTTTTTTATTTTATCTTTGTAAAAGACAAGCAAAATGTGAGATTGTCGCTTTTAATATTAAAATGCTTTTATAAAATGAAGGATAGAATTAAACAATTGATGGATCAGCAACAGATGACACAGCAAGAATTTGCTAAATTTCTAGATATTTCTCCAGCATCACTTAGTAATATTTTTGGAGGTCGCACAAAGCCTACATTGAATATTATAGAAGCTATCAAGCAAAAAATTCCTGATATCAATCTTGACTGGCTAATGTTTGGATCAGGTGAAATGTTGGTTGATGCGACTTTTCCAAATCGTACTTCATCAGAATCTCAAGCTGCAGAGGAATCTATAGCATTTTCTGATACTCCTGAATCTTCTTCTCCTACTCTACTAGAGCAACCGAAAACACAGTGTGTGCAAAATACACCTAAAAAGCAGCAGCAAATAATGCTGAAAGAAATTGACAAATATCAGCGTCATGTTTCGTCTATTACGGTTTTTTATGATGATGGCACCTTTGATACGTTTGGCCCTAAAAAATAATTTTTGTATCTTTGCATAGACATATTGCAAAGAGCAAAAATGAAAAAATACATTCTAGACCTACAGGTGGTTTCTGTGGAGGCCTTGAGTGATAAGTCTGTTCTCCTTCGTCTTACCGACTCAAAGCCTTTGCCAGAAATTCTTCCAGGGCAGTTCGTTGAAGTGCGTGTGGATCATTCTCCCTCAACTTTTCTCCGGCGTCCGATTTCAGTTAATTTTGTCGATAATGAAACAAACCAGTTATGGCTTTTAGTGGCTATGGTTGGTGAAGGTACTCGTCAGTTGGGAAAGCTCCATAAAGGAGATACTCTCAACTGCATTTTTCCTTTAGGTAATTCTTTTTCGATGCCAGTTCATAAAGAAGAGAAAATACTGCTTGTTGGTGGCGGGGTTGGAGTAGCTCCACTTCTTTATTTTGGCAAATGTATTTATGATTTTGGTGCAAAGCCGGTTTTTCTTTTAGGAGCCCGTTCTTCTGCTGATTTATTGGAGTTAGATCTCTTTAAAAAATATGGTCGTGTTTACGTTACAACTGAGGACGGGAGTAATGGGGAGAAGGGCTTTGTAACTGATCATAGTCTTTTGGGGAAAGAAACCTTTGACCAGATTTCTGTTTGTGGTCCGAAACCTATGATGGTGAGTGTTGCACGGTATGCTGTTAAGGCTGGTATAGAATGCGAAGTATCACTAGAGAACAATATGGCTTGTGGTATTGGTGCTTGCTTATGTTGCGTTGAAAATACAACAGAAGGCAATTTGAAAGTTTGTCAGGATGGTCCTGTGTTTAATATTAAGAAGTTGTTATGGCAGATCTAAATGTAAAAATAAATAACTTAAAACTGAAGAACCCGATTATGACAGCATCAGGTACTTTTGGTTATGGGATTGAGTTCGCGGATTTTATTCCTTTGGATCAGCTAGGAGGTATTATAGTAAAAGGTACAACACTTGAACCTAGACAGGGAAATGATTATCCACGTATGGTTGAAACGCCTCAGGGCATGCTTAATTGTGTAGGCCTTCAGAACAAAGGCATCGATTATTTTATTCATAATATCTATCCTCAAATTATGAAAATCGATACAAATATGATCGTTAATGTGAGTGGGAACTCACCTGAAAATTATGCTTTATGCGCTGAAAAACTAGATGTCTTAGATAAGATTCCAGCCATCGAAATCAACATTAGTTGTCCAAATGTAAAGGATGGTGGTATGGCTTTCGGTGTTACTGCAAGAGGAGCTGCTAGTGTGGTAAAAGCTGTTCGAAAGAAATATCATAAGACTGTAATCGTGAAACTTTCTCCTAATGTTACAGACATAGCCGATATAGCTCGTGCTTGTGAGAGCGAAGGAGCTGATAGTGTATCTCTTATAAATACACTTATGGGAATGGCTGTTGATATTGAAAAGCGTCAGCCATTGTTGAGTATCCGTACAGGAGGTCTTAGTGGCCCTGCTGTGAGGCCAGTAGCTTTACGAATGGTCTATGATGTAGCTCATGCCGTAAAGATTCCTGTGGTTGGTCTTGGTGGCATTTGCAATGCTCATGACACGATTGAATTTTTGATGTGTGGTGCCACTGCGGTAGAGATAGGCACAGCAAACTTCCTTGATCCAACTGTTACAATCAAGATAATAGATGAATTAAATGACTGGCTTGACAAGCATGGATGCAAATCCGTGGATGAGATAATAGGAGTTATAGAATAAAATTTGAGGGTAGTCAAACAAGACTACCCTCAACCAACACAAAAACTAAACTAGACTTAACTAAACTAGGATAAGAGAATTTTCACAAACTCTACAAACCCCATCGCTTGCAAATATACAAATATTTTTCTTACATTGTACCAATTTGATACAATTATTTTTAATAATTCTTTAATACTTAAAGTTTTATTGTCTTGTTAAGCAGGTAATTATCAAGAATTACCATGGCAGCCATTGCTTCAACTATGGGTACAGCCCTTGGAAGTACACAAGGATCATGTCGTCCTTTTACATTGAGTGTTGCGTTATCTCCATTAATATTAACGGTATTCTGAGGCTTTAGCAAAGTTGCTACGGGTTTGAAAGCAACACGGAAATAAATATCCCCACCATTACTCAGTCCACCCTGAATACCTCCACTATTATTAGTTCGAGTAGTGACTTTATCTGTCAGAGATGCATTTTCAGGTGGATTTTCCAGTGACATGAATTCATCATTAAGTTCACTTCCTCTTTTTGAAACACCTTTGAATCCACATCCATACTCGAATCCTTTTACAGCGTTTATTCCTAGCATAGCACCACCTAACTGAGCATGAAGTTTACTAAATTCCGGTTCTCCCAGACCTACAGGGCAATTTCTTATGACGCATGTAATGATACCACCAATAGTATCACCTTCCTTTTTTATTGATGCGATGAGGTCTTCCATTTCTTTAGCTTTTTGAAGATCAGGGCAACGCACGGGGTTAGTTTCTGTCAGTGATAAATCATATTTATGATAATCGTATTCCAAGGAAACAGGCCCTACTTGTGACGTGAAAGCTTGTACACTAATGCCTAGTTTTTTCAGTGCAAGTTTTGCTAGAGCTCCTCCTACGCAGCGTGCGATAGTAATGCGGGCTGAAGTACGTCCTCCACCGCGATGGTCGCGTATCCCATATTTATTATAATAGGTGAAATCAGCATGTGATGGACGGAATATGTCACGCATATTGTCGTAGTCTTTGGAATGTTGGTTTGTATTGCGTACCTCAAAACCAATAGGAGCACCAGTTGATTTACCTTCAAAGATACCACTGAGAAATTCTACCTGATCAGCTTCTTTGCGATCGGTTGTGATCTTACTTTGTCCGGGACGTCTTCTGCTTAGCTCCTGCTGAATAAAATCTATATTGATGTCAATTCCTGCAGGAAAACCATCAACAACTCCACCCACTGCAGTTCCATGGCTTTCTCCAAAAGAAGTAAGTGTGAAAATATTCCCAAAAGTATTTCTCATGCTGATTTACCTTTCATTAAATGCTCCTAACCTATATATATAGGATAAAATTATTCTTTATCCTTATGATGACAGCAGCATTGGTGCTCATCCATTTCTTCATCATTATGATGGCAGCATTGACTTTCACTGGTATCCTTATCATGGTGATGACAACAATGATGTTCGCTTGTTTCTCCGTCATGATGACAACAATGGTGTCCATTTTCGTGATTGCATCCTTCGGAATTTTCATCGTCTCCAGTCACTTGCTCATCTCATTTTGCTATTTCTTGATCAGTAGCTTCGTGCGTATCTTCTCTTTTACCTTTAAAATCAAAATTCCCCCCCGCCAGAGGTCTGTTCATA
>DMYZ01000049.1 GCA_003483565.1 Prevotella sp. | reverse complement strand
GAAGTAAGTATCAAAGGTCGGAATATCATTAACATCATATTGAAGGACGATCAATCCACCTTAAATGATGTCGTCGTCGTTGGATATGGTACAGTAAAAAAGCAATCACTTACAGGTGCTGTCTCTGCAATTAATGGTGATGAATTATTAAAATCACCTTCAACAAATATTTCCAGTTTACTCGGTGGACGTCTTCCAGGTATATCATCAATACAAACATCGGGAGAACCGGGAAATGATCAAGCAAGTCTTCGGGTTCGAGGTTCACAATATAGCATATTATATATTGTCGATGGAATGCCTCGAGACATAAGTGATATAGATCCTAACGATATTGAAAGTATCTCCGTATTGAAAGATGGTGCATCAGCTGCTGTCTATGGTTTGAATGCAGCAGGTGGAGTTGTTATAGTAACGACCAAAAAAGGAAAAGCGGGAAAGACAACATTACAATACGATTGTCAATTAGGGTCATCGGTAAATGCTAATTTCCCAAAATTCATGAATGGTCCCCAATATGCATACTATTATAATATGGCTGACATGATGGATAAACTAGCAAATAAAACTATTTCTTCAAAAAATGATTATATTCCTGTGTTTTCAAACAAGAATATAGAAGCCATGTTAAACAACGACCCGACAGATGGTTGGGATAATATCGATTATATGAAAAAAGTTTTCGGTACAGGCTTTAACATGAAACATAATATATCATTACAAGGTGGAAATCAAGATTCTCATTACTATCTCTCTATGGGATATATGGATCAAAAAGGTAACATTGACAATTTTACTTATAGACGTTATAATGTCCGTACAAATATTGATTCCAAAGTAGGCAAGGATTTCAATATTACATTTGGTGCCGTAGGAACTGTAGGACGCCGTTCGACACCAGGATATGCATCTGGTGGTGCTGACGATGGTTCAGAAAGTTCCGGGGAAGTCGGTTATTTATCCATAATCCACCAAGCCATTCAAATGCATCCGTTCCTTCCTGAAAAATATAATGGCTATTATACATCTACTATACCTAATAATTCCAGCGTTGCTTATAGTCCGTTAGCTGCAATTGAAGAATCCGGTTACCAAAAAACACGCAGTTTTGAAATAAACACAAATTTTAGTATTCAATACAACGCTCCATGGTTAACCGGACTCATATTAAAAGCTACTGGTTCCTATGATTATCTGTCATCTTCAAGTAAAAATTTGGAAACACCATATCTAACATATTATAAGTCTTGGTCAGATTTAAATAATTTCACTCTTGCTTCTGATCCACGTGGAGACACAAGCAATCACGTTTCTGAAGGTCAATACGATACAGAACAATTAATAGGGCAAATCAGCACCGAATACAGCCATAGATTTGGTCTTAATAATATTGATGCTATGATTCTAGCGGAAGAACGAGACTGGAAATGTAATGATTTTGCAGCCTATGCAGAAAAAGTAGCTTTTGCAAAACTACCAGAACTTAGTTTTGGCTCTGCTTTATCAACCAGTTCTCCTATTTCCAGTTACAGCATACATACGCGTACAGCTGGATATGTATTCCGCTTAAAATACGATTATGACAACACTTATCTTGCCGAATTTAGTGGCCGTTATGATGGATCATATAAATTTAATGGCAACATATCTGGCAAGAGATGGGGATTTTTCCCCTCTCTCTCCTTAGGATGGCGCATTTCAAGTATGTCATTTTTGAAGGATAAAAAATGGATAGATGATATCAAGATTCGAACCTCTATCGGTCTACTTGGAAGTTCTGATGATGTATCCGCTTATTCCTATCTTAATACCTATTCTTTCGGGAGCAATGTTATATTAAACAATTCAGCGGTTTCATCTGTATATACATCTGTCATTGCCAATCCATACTTGACCTGGGCAAAAGTTCGGTCTCAAGATATTGGTCTTGATGCAACCTTTTGGAAAGGTAAACTAGGTATTGAATTTGATTATTTCTATAATTTGAATTATGATTTACTGTCGTCAATGGGATCAGATATGTCTCCTTCTATGGGAGGTTACTATATGACGTATAAAAACAATAATAGATATGATGTAAAAGGAATCGAATTTACCCTCACGCATCGAAACTCATTTTTAGTCTATTCGAAACCTTTTAATTATCGGATAAGCCTTAACATGAGCACTTCAAAAAGTAAATGGCTTCGTTATCCTGACAGTGCTAATGCTCAATCATGGCAAAAAGTAGTTGGGACTAGCGTTAATGCCTATAGTGCATGGATTGCTGATGGTCTATATCATTCAGAAGACGAAATTACAAATTCAGCATGGTATGGAACAAGACCAAATATCGGTGACATAAGATATAAGGACCTTAATGGAGATGGAATTATTGATGAAAAAGATAAAGCTATTATAGGACGCAATAATCGCCCTCAAATCACAACGGGAATAGATCTTAATGGAAGTTGGAATAATTTTGATTGTGATCTACAATTTACGGGTGGATTTAAGTTTGATGTTTCTTTACTTGGCACATATTATAATGGCTATGATGATAATACTATTTGGACTCAAACATTTAAAGAAGGAGCCAATTCTCCTCTTTGGTTAGTTGAAAATTCCTATAATATTGATAACCCTAAGGGAATTTATCCACGCTTAACTTTATCTCAAACTAGTCATGGAGGAGATAACGGTCTTGCTTCTACATTTTGGATGAAAAAAGGTGATTATATGCGCTTGAAATCTGCACAAATTGGCTACACCTTTCCTAAAGTATGGATAATGTCTACTGGAATTCAAAAAATTAGAGTTTTCGTTGAGGGTTCTAATTTGTTCACGATAGACCATCTTCCTAAAGGTGTTGATCCAGAATCCCCGCGTGTTAACAATGGATATTATCCACAACAAAAGACTTATATGATTGGTATAACGCTCACATTCTAACCCTTTAAAATAGAAGACCTATGAAAACAAAATATATAATCAGAATTTTAACTATAACTTTATTAGGAATAATAACATCCTGCAATGGATATTTAGACTTAAATCCAACCGACAAGACTTCAGACAAATTGGTATGGAGCACTGAGGATAATGCAAACTTAGCTATAAACTATTTTTATAGTTCACTTGCGGACATAGGAAGTTATAACACCTATGAATGTTTAGCTGGAATGACAGAAGGACTAACAGATGAATTAAAATATAGCAGCATGACATACAATGCGCTAATGTATATTCCAAATGAAATATCTTACGGTGGATCAGTATTAACTTCAACTTATGTTGATGCATACTTTGGCGTTTGGAACACTACATACACATTAATTCGAAGAGTAAATGAGGCTCTTTCTGATTTAGAAAAATACGGTTCTTTCAATGAAGAAACAACTGCAAGAATGAAGGGTGAACTACGTTTTTTCCGAGGTCTTTATTATTTTGAGTTGATGAAACGTTATCATCAGGCTATTCTTTACAATGAAGATCTATCTAAAATTTCAACCAATAAAGCTTTAAACACAGAAGAAGAAGGATGGAATTTCATTTATGAAGATTTAAAATATGCTGGAGATAATTTGCCCAAAACGACTTCTCCAACAGGTCGTTTAACTAGTGGAGCAGCCTATGCTTTAATGGCAAGAGCGATGCTATATTGTAATAACTGGAATGCAGTAAAAGAGGCGTCTGAGAAAATATTTTCCATGGGATATAAACTAACAGACAATTATTCTGATGCTTTCAAGAGTGGAAATAGTGAAGATATATTCCAGTATTCTTACAATGCACCAGACAATGTTTCTCACTCTTTCGATAGCTATTACGCCCCTGGAGGAGATGCGACTGAAGATGGAAATTCTACTTCAGGAGGATTTGCAACACCAACTCAAGACATGGTTGAAGAATATGAATTAGCAACAGGAGGGAAAGCTGACTGGAGTAAATGGCATACGACTTCAGGTACCACAGAAACTCCTCCTTATGACAAATTAGAGCCTCGTTTTGCAGCAACAATTTTATATAATGGATCTTCTTGGAAGGGACGTACAATTGAACCTTATATTGGTGGTATTGACGGATGGTGTACATGGGAAACTGATGCGACTCCAGAAGGACGAACAACAACAGGATACTATCTTAGGAAACTTGTCGATGAAACACATAATTTTTCTAAAGGGCAAGCAAGTACTCAACCATGGATAGCATTCAGATTAGCAGAAGTTTATCTCAACTATGCTGAAGCTTGTTATAGATCTGGTGATAATTCTTCAGCTATCAAGTATATTAATAAAATACGGGAACGTGTTAATCTACCAGATTTATCTGGCATCAGTGGTGATAATCTGTTTGCAGCCTTGAGACATGAAAGAAAAATCGAATTGGCTTTCGAAGGACTTTACTATTGGGACATGCGCCGTTGGGGACTCTCCACTACAGCCTTTACTGACATACGCCGCCATGGTCTTAAAATTGAGAAAAACTCTGATGGAACATTTACTTACACTTATGTTAATGTAGATAACGAGGATTTACATTATCCTAATAAAATGAACAGATTTCCTATACCTCTTGATGAAATTGAAAACAATAAAAATATTGGTGGTCAATTTTCTGAATGGAAATGATAAATTTTAAAATTAAGGCCATTATGAAAGTACATTATATTAATATATTTTTAGGATCAATATTACTATTAGCAACCAGTAGTTGTGCTAAAATGGAATTTATTAATCCTACGGCAACAAATTCAAACATTACAAGTCTTACAGCATATTTTACATCAGGAACTTATTCGGGAAAAGAAGTAGCTAAATATGCTATAACAGACAGTAATATGACAGACTATGTAATTCCTATACCTTGGTATTATCCAGAAGAAAGTGATAGTACTACAGCAAAATATATGAATTCAATGAAAATAGTCGCAAAAATTGAAAATAATTGCAAAATAGATCCTCCCATTACAGTGCTGGACCTTACAAAAAAGAATAAATTCACTTTCACCAATCCTGAAGGCAGTCAAAAAGATATTACCATTTCTGGGGAAATGACAAAGTCAAATGAATGCGCTATTAAATCTTTTATAGCTTCACCTGGCGATTTATCTGGTGTCATAGATGAGAACAGCAAAACTATCTCACTTGTATCTGTTGCAGACTTATCAGAAATGACAGCTGAGGCTACGCTCTCACCCCACGCAACGATCTCCCCTGATCCATCAAAGACACATAATTTTAATAGTGGATTTCAATTTAAAGTTATTGCTGATAATGGTAAAGATTCAGCAATATACACAGTAAAGAAACAAATACCGAACAAATTACAAAATGGATATCGTAATGGCAGTGAAACTAAACTTTTCTCTAATGATATGACAACTTTAGGGGTTACAAATCCAAATAACATACATCCCACATTAGCAAGCATAGAGAATTATGTTATTTTGAATTTAGGCAATGGATCTTCACCTCAATACTTTAAAATTGCTACTGGGACGAGGATCGGTACAATAAATTTAGGCTCAGCAAATGCTACAGGAGCTATAACAAGTGACAATTCTGGAAATATGCTAATATGCAATTATGCTCCAAATGGTTCTATGCTGAAAATATATAAAACCAGTTCTGTTTCGGAAACACCAACACTATTTATTTCATACAAAAACACTTTGGGAGTAGGCTTAGGGTCACGACTTCATATACAAGGTGACTTAAATAAAAATGCCATTATTATTGCAACCGTCGATAATTCCACAAACTGCATACGCTGGATAATCTCCGATGGGAAAATAGGTAATCCTGAAAACATAACCTTCAGTGGGATCTCGGCATGGGGCGGACAGGATAATAATGCTAAAGTTATAGCCTGCTCTTCGCAACTATCTGATGGTTGTTTTTTTGACTATTATCAAGGTGGTAAGTGTACACTTTATTACTCAAATAATTGGAACAATGCCACTGAACAAATAACTGGCGACAGCAATGGTAATGGTTGGGGATATAATACAGCAGCAATTGACTCAAGAGATTTTAACCACAAAAAATATTTCAGCATCTTTGAAATGGGCTATTGGCCAGATTGGGGACTACCAGGACACTTGTTCTTATATGATGCATCTTCTATTTCCTCACTTACAGGAGCGATTGATACAAGTAGTGCATTGAAGTATAGTTTTAAAGTTGATGATGATTATGGTACTGTCGGATATGCGAGTGATGGACGTTTTGGTGATGTCCTAATAAAATCTTCTTCCGATGGCTATTTCATGTACATATTTTATACATCGAATACTCATTTATCATTTGGAGGAATACAAGTTGATTGTATTGATAAATAGGAAATTGATTAATGGCATAATTTAGGAAAAGATCTTATGATATTAACTAATAAATTAAATATTTTTTGCTTAGTGCTAACAGTTACTAGCAGTGCCTTATCAGCATGTAATACTACTGATAATGGAAACTCATTAACAAAATGGGAATGGAAAGATACAACTAAAAATGAACAAATAGCTAAACCACGCTTTATATGGATAGATGCTGCCGCTAATTTCCCCCGTTATGCAGATAGTAAAGATAATATCCAAGAAGATCTGGAAAAGGCAAAAAATGCTGGTTTTACAAATATTGTTGTTGACATACGTCCCAGTATGGGAGATGTACTATATAAGACTTCGTATACCGATCAAATAACAAAATTAGATTATTGGGACGATAATGGCTCTTATAAATTTTATACGCGTAAGGCTACCTGGGACTATTTGCAGGCATTTATAGATATTGGGCACAAATTAGGGCTTAAAGTTGATGCCGCATTTAACACTTTCGTTGGAGGAGACTTATATCCTTATGGGTTAGGTGAACAAGGCATAGTTTTCCGAGAAAAGGATAAAAGGTCCTGGATTTCAACATTAAATAAAAAAAGAGGTTTAACCAATGAGCTCGATCTTACGTCCACGGACCCATCCAATGAAGACTATTGTGGAACAAAATTTCTGAATCCTTGTAATGATAATGTTCAAATCTACGTTTTAAATCTTATCTCTGATCTTTGTAAGTACAATATAGATGGTATATTTCTCGATAGATGCCGATTTGACAATCTTGAAGCAGACTTTTCCAATGAAACAAAAGAAAAATTCTTAGACTATATAGGGAAAAAGAACATTTCTTTTCCAAATGATATTATGGCACCAGGGACATCATCTTTGCCAATTATCCAACCAATATATTTTCAAGATTGGTTGTCTTTCAGAGCAAAAGTAATTTATGATTTTATAGGAAAAGTTGTAAATAGAGTACACAGTATTAACAGTAAGATAAAAATTGGTGTCTATGTCGGTGCTTGGTATTCAAATTACTATGAAGTTGGAGTCAATTGGGCAAGTACATCCTATGACACTCATTCCTCTTATCCTATATGGGCAAATGAGGATTATCATAAATATGGATATGCCAATAAGCTAGACTTTATGTTAGTTGGCGCATATGCTAATGCAGACAAGATATATGGTAATACAGAATGGACGATGGAAGGTTTTTGTAAGCAAGCAAAAAAACTCTTATGCGGAAATGTTAAATTTGCCGGAGGTCCAGATGTTAGCAATTCTTTGGGATTTGAAAACGAGAGTGATTCTTCTGCCGTAACAAAAAGTATTGACGCATGTATTAATGCTTCTGATGGTTATTTTATTTTCGATATGATATACATACGCAAATATAATTATTGGAATGCATTAAAAAAAGGATTTGACAAATACCTAAACTCAATTAAACAATAATAGCAATGGATAAAAAAAAGTACTTGGAATTTTGGGCAAAATCTTACAAAGAAGACCTTACGAAAAACATCATGCCTTTCTGGATGAGACACGGATGGGATAAAACATACGGAGGCGTTTATACCTGTGTAAACCGCGACGGTTCCTTGATGGACTCAACGAAATCGGTTTGGTTTCAGGGACGCTTTGCCTTTATCTGTTCATTCGCATACAACAACATCGAGCCCATTCCGGAATTGCTGCAAGCAGCAAAAAGTACTCTGGACTTTATTGAAAAATATTGCTTTGATAAAGATGGACACATGTATTTTTCTATAACTGCTGTCGGATGCCACTTTCGTAAGACCCGCTATGGTTTATCGGTAACTTTCCCAGCTCTAGCCCTGCCGGTATCTGCATTGGCTCTGAACTTACCTT
>DMYZ01000178.1:10780-11065 GCA_003483565.1 Prevotella sp. | reverse complement strand
ATGATAATATGATATTCGGACTGTCCATTACTTGCCGTTCATACCCTTTTTGATTAAAGATTTTTTTCGTCAGAAGAGTCAGCTGCCTTTTGATTTTTCGCAGGCTGGTGACTTTTTCCTGGCTTTTAATATGGTCACGAAAAAATATTGTGTAAATCGGTTTTGTTGAAACTTTCTGCTGATCTGTCGCTGATTTACTGATGGAGGTTGAGTTGCTTCGGAATTATCCTTTTGATAGTTTTATGGCTTCCTGTCCCTCTTCTGAAGAGAAAATTTGTTTTATTT
>DMYZ01000178.1:8908-10513 GCA_003483565.1 Prevotella sp. | reverse complement strand
TTGGCTCAATATGTTATGCCGGAGTATATAGCCCGTTTCCTTAAGGAATATCCACATATTAAAATATCGATGTTAAGTGGTAATACGCGTGATATAGAAAGTGCTCTGTTAAAAAGTAATATTGATATCGGTATGGTAGAAGGGGCAGCGCGGCAGCCTCAGATTCGTTATATTCCTTTTATGAAAGATGAGTTGGTTGCTTTTGCTAATGTAAAAGGTAAATATCGTTCCTTGGAGAGTCTGTCGGTCAAAGAATTGCAGAAGATACCTTTGGTTATGAGAGAACAAGGCTCTGGAACATTAGAGGTCATTGAACGAGCCTTGCATGGATGTGGAGCATCTTTGTCCGATATGAATATTGTGATGTATTTTGGTACAACGGAAGGCATCAAGCATTTTGTAGCTCACTCGGATGCGATGGGGATAGTGTCTGTTCATGCGGTTCGTTCAGAATTGTTGGTCGGTCTTTTTCATATTATAGAACTCCCTGATCTGCAGCTCATGCGCGATTTCGCTTTTACAGAGAAACATGGAGATAACAGTGGCATCCTCCAGACTTTGAAAGACTTTATGTTGAGGACATGAGCAAATGTTGTTTTTATAGTGGGAACAGGCGTCTTAACTAGCGATTCGAATCGAATCGCTCTGTATTCAGTGCCCTCTTGTCTTTCATTTGGTGCCCTTTTAGGCAGCGATTCGATTCGAATCGCTGCCTAAAAGGGCACCAAACTGTATTACTCCGACATCATGGTAATTTCTATCCTGCGGTTACTTTTCAGAATATCCTTTGCCATCTGCCGTACATCTGCATTGGTGAGGTCTTTTACCAACTGTGTGTAGTTTTGATCATAATTAATGCCATATCGCAATTGTTGATAGATGATATATTCCCAATAGTCATTCGTGACAATTGCCTGCTGGTATTGTTTAAGCAAATATTTTTTCACTTTCTCCATACTGGTTGTTACAACACCATATTTAGCAATATTATCCAGTTGACGATATATGACAGGTATAACCATATTATATTTTTCCGGAGCAGTGGTGAAGGAAATTTTCAGAATGGTGTTAGGATCGGAATACTTGTCCATTTCTGCTTCAAGGTCCACACCGTATACGCCACCCTTCTCTTCTCGTACACTGTCAGTGTAAGCTATACTCAGCACGCGTTTCAGTACATCCAGGGTGAGATCGTTTTTAGCTGTATAGGATTCCGGCCAGCTATAGAAAATACTAACTTTTGCCAGTGGAGTGCTTTGTTCCTTTTTCCATATATGCGTTTCGTTACAGTTGTGGATGTTTGGATAGGTTTTTGCAAAAGTTTCTTTTTCTCCTGTTGACGGTAACGTAGCAACATACTGTTCAAGAAGTGTACGGAGAGTGTTAATATCGATATTGCCTAATACGATTAGCTTGAAGTTAGAGGCATTACTGAACCGTTCTTTATAAATTTGTAGGATGCGTTCATAACTTATTCTTCCGAGAGTGGCAAGTTTAACAGGCTGTACGCGGGGACTGTTTCCATATACAATAGAACAGACAGAATCATTATAGCTGACAGCCGGACTTGCCTCACGGTTAGTGAGGAAAGAGCGCATACGGTCT
>DMYZ01000178.1:1003-8745 GCA_003483565.1 Prevotella sp. | reverse complement strand
GTATATACGGACAGACTTGGCTGAAAGCATTTTGTCGAGCGTATTCTGGTCATAGTGATCTACGCCTGTTTTTGTAGCAGCTGTAGAAATAAAAGAAAAATCAGGGACATCACAGTCCGGATAAAGTGAAGTGCCTCCTTCTCCAAAGAGTTTCATTACGACTTGATCTTTCTGGAAACTTGTTTGCTTGTAGTAAACCTTCACACCATTACTTAACGTAAATTCAATAGATCCTTGTATCCCTGGTTTTTCATTAACAATCCTGCCCTTTTTCGGAAGCTTCTTCATCAGTTCAGAACTAACTTTCTCTTCTTTATATATGGGATAAGATTTCTTCTGAGCATCAAGGACATACTGTTTGAATTCCTGGTTTGACGGAATCTTGAAGTCACTTTTATCAGGAGAATACACCACTAGCACTTGATTCTTATCGGTGATCACTTTGTGCATAGCCTGATTCACCTCATTTAGATTTACTTCATTTTGGAATTGTTCTGTGACGTGTTTGTCATATTCTTCACTTTCTAAAGGTTCTCCGTTAAGGAAATTTTCCTGAGCTTTTTTCACAAAATAGCTGTTGCGACGATCGTTGTGCTCATTATAAATACGTTCAATGACTTTTTTCAGAAAAGCTTTGGCGCGGTCAAGTTCTGTTTGTGTGAATCCATGTTGGCGGATACGTTCTATAGTTCCTATGGCAGCATTAAAAGATTCTTTGATGTTTTCCTGTCGGGCGCCGAAGCTCAAGGTAAAGGCATCTTTTGTACGACTTATAAAGAATTCTCCCAGTCTTGCCGATGCACTTAGACAAGGTTTAGGATTAGCGTCCTGCATTTCGTTGAGTCTCTGGCTGGTCATGAAAGAAATAAGCTTGTCAATGTAGGAATCACGCAGATACTGTGGTGTGTCTTTTTTGCTGTCAGGTGTAGCGTCGTGTTTCATGTAAAGGGTGACAAGCATGATGGGTTGTTCTTTGTCTTTGAGTGAAGCGACAATCATCTCTTTGTTGTTGTTGACAGGATAGTAGATACGTTCGGCAGGATTTTCCTGTACAGGAATATTACTGAAGAGCTTGATGATTTTCTGTTCTGTCCGGTTGACATCAATGTCTCCGACGATGATAATAGCCTGCAGATCGGGGCGATACCATTCTTTGTAGTAGTCACGAAGATCTTTATAAGGGCAGTGGTCTACAATATTCATATTGCCGATTGGCATGCAGTCCGCATATTTACTGCCTTTATAGATAACAGGAAGAGCATCCTCCATCAGCCGTTGTACGGCCATGCCGGCTCTGCGTGTCCGCCATTCTTCATGGATAACCCCACGCTCTTTGTCTATCTCCTTATCGCTGAGATTGAGGTAATGACTCCAGTCGTGCAGGATGAGCAGGCAGGAATCAATGTTCGGCTCATGTGTTACCGGGACAGCTGAAATATGATATACGGTCTCGTCTACGGATGTGTAAGCATTAAGATTAGCCCCGAATTTTATACCATGGGCTTCACACCAGTGTACGATGCCCGGTGATTCCGGAGTACCTTGAAAATTTTGTGATCCGTTAAAAGCCATGTGTTCCAGAAAGTGAGCCAGTCCTCTCTGGTTGGGCTTTTCCAGTATGGAACCTACGCGCTGGGCGATGTAAAAATCAGCAATGCCGGCTTCCCTGCCGTTATGCCGGATGTAGTACGTCATTCCGTTCTTCAGGTGCCCGATGCGAAAACTGCTGTCTCGTGGAACAACCGGTTGTGCAGACAATGCTGCAGGAGTCAGAGCTAGAATAAGAAATAGAGTGACTAGAATTTTTTTCATATTTTTCTTTATAAATTAAAAATTACAGCCTATAGTGCAAGTTATGCTCCAATGGTCATGTCCTCTTAGATAATTATTATTTACGTTGGCATGACGGTTGTCGGCTTGTAGTTGAATATATGCTTTAGAAAGAGTGTCGGGAAATATAAACGCATATTTTATATAACTTTTTACCCTATATTGCGGAGCCATATACCATGCATATTCCTGATACAAATAGACCGGTTCTTCTGGTGGAGACTGCTGCTTATCAGAAGGTGCAATAAATGTTCCGTCTTCGTAAGGCTTTCCTGAACCTTTTTTATAAGAAGCCCCTGCACATAAGGTCAGGATGCCTTTAGACAGGTTTATATTATGTGTCCCTGTGAAGTATGCTTCAGTGCTGTTCCATCGTTGTTTGCGATAGAAAGGATAGCAGTAAGCCGTAAAATTTCGGTGATAAAGATTTACTCCCATACCAATATTCCAGGTTGGTATTTCTCCTTTTATGTCCCAGTAGCCGGTATATCCTATATTGGTGTTTACTGTGACTTTGTTTCCGGATTTTACGGGATCATAATATTCGTAATACGTAGCACCCTCCTTGTTGACTGCAGAGAGATAATGTTGGATAGTATTAGTGGTATTATCGGCACTCAGGCTTATGTTCAGCTGGTGAAGTGATTTTGGCAATCGATATTCCAGAATACTGCTATATTCATATTCATGTCCTTGGTGCCGGGTATAAACAATAGTGTAAGGAGAGTTCCTCCCGTAATATCCGTGGCGTCTGTCTGTCGAAAACGAATTATGCCAAGTCAGCAAAGAATGCATTTTTATATCAATTTGCACTCCATAACCTTGATATTCATCGAAGAAAGGTAATTCCTGGTCGCTGCCCGTATACCCTTCTGTGCTGAATTGTTCCGTCTGTCCGATAAATCCACCATAGTCTATAAGTGATATATAAGTACGGTCGGTCTTGCCATAGACATTATAGCGAAGGCTTTCAATATCGCGCCGGTAAGAATAGTAGCTGCCTATTTGCAACTTATCGTTTACAGGATAGTAAATTCCCAGAGATCCTTTTATATCTGTCAATTTATTTTGATGGCGGAGGTCTTTGTATTTTGCATAATTGGCAGCTGTAAAATCAATCTTTGCCCCCAGGGATATATCCTTCCATAGTCTGAATCCAATAGCTCCAATCAGATGATAAGTATCAAGATGTTTTTCCCCACGGTTAGTGACGGAATCCTCCACGATGTCAATTGGTTTATCAGTAGGATCAATAAATACCGATCCCGTCATATCATGACCGGAAAAATTGTTATAGTTGATGAGACCATATACTACTGCGTGAGGGGATAATCGATAGAAAGATTCTGCTTCCGCTCCGATATTCAGCAGACGTGGCGATTGTGAATAGTTGATAAATCCGCCCTTGGCATATTGTGCATACATCTCTCCTGAAGAAATATTATCACTATGAAAACGAATCAGGGCGGCGGCATTATTTTCTGTCAGCCATAGATCTGATAACTGAACGAATTTAAAATCACGATGCATTACGGAATCGCGTTGTATTATGGTTTGACTGCATACTTTTTGGGTGCCTCCGGCACCCAAAAGAAGAAGACAAGGAAAGATTCTTTTTATCATAAGGTTACTTGTCACGGACCGAGAAAGCCTGACGTTCGTGGAAATCATTGCTGGAATTATTGGTATCCTGATAAATGATGTGGGCTCCATTCTTGATGGATGCTTCGGCATCTATTCCGCTGGGATCTGTGGAATCGCTGTATATCAGTTTGCCCTTATTTTCATTGAGAGCTTCCGTCGCAGACTTGTCTACATTACGATATTCACTATGACCAAGTTTGTTGGTCAGACTGATATAACCGGCGTCAAGATCGTCTGTAAGACGCTTCTGACAGTTATTGATACTACCGGCAGAGTATACTTCCACACCGTCAAGAATCCATTCATTTGGTATTTTCAGACATCTGTTCACAGCTGTTGCAGCTTTTCCTGGCATATAAGTATAGTTGTCTGTGTTATTGGCAAATTCGGCAGGAGTGATGCCCTTAGTTTGGAAAATAAAGAAGGCAGGATCCTTGAAACTCAGTGCCCATGCATTTCCCTGACCATATTCAACAGCTTTCAGATAGTGAGAGGTGGGAATAAGGTCTGATGGGGTGGGATAAAAAGTCGTGTTGTTATATCCTGATTCCGGATCATACATTGTATAGTATGCGGGATCGGCATAATCTATGCTTTGACTGTAAGTCTGTGTGTTGTCAATAGCTCCCATGCAACTGACTACGATTTGAGTGTAGGGCTGCAAAACTAGTGGCTCCTGAAAATACCAGATGCCATTGGCAGCAGGGATAAAACTGGAGTCTGCATAAGAAAGTTTCTGGTCTTTATACCAGTTATTGGTGGCATCAGCATTGTAGGGGTCTACCATACCGACAGCGAGATTGTTGATTATCGCTTCTTGATTGCAGTTGTTGTAGAGGATAAATCCTTTGTCCATTTGGAAATAGCTCGTTGAATTGTCTTTTGGACATCCGCCGTTATAAAGTTCCTTGATAATGACTTGGTCCGTATTTTTGTCTTTTCGTGTAGTAGAGACGAAGCTGACGTTCTTGACCGTTGATGTTGCTATAGTATCTGCTGTTCCGTCGTTGTGTGTGACTATCATATTCCAGACACACTGTGCATGTGCTCCTGTTGCCAGTGCGAAGATAGCAATAAAGACAAGTATAATTTTTTTCATAATAATCTGTTTTGTTTATTTTGTTATTTGTTGATGATTTTAAAACTTTTATTACCAGCATGGAGGATATATACTCCTTGTGGCAGTTGTGTGAGATGGAGGATCGCTTTGCCTTCGCTGTCAGCTGCAACTGAGCTTACCTGCACGCCGTTGATATTGTATATAGTTACCTGTGCCCCTGCTTTGAGATGAGTAATCTCTGTATTGGTACAGGATATGTCCGGTTGGTTCTTATTGACCGTTTCATCTTTGATACTGCGAATGCTGGTACTGACTTTGTTGCTTTCTATTCTATAATCCTTAATTTCCGAGAGTGCTGTGGAAATGGTATCCTTATCAGAAGTAATGATCAGGTTTCCACTGTCGAAAGTTATGAGTGGGTTGTCGGTCAAGACAAATTTGAAGGTTGTGTTTTCTGCGTCAATATACAGATAGGAAATATCTGTATAGGTTTCTACCTCTTCTGCATGTATACAGAGAGGAAACATGAAAAGAGCAGAAAAGGTGATGAAAGAAAGTATTTCTTTTTTCATATCTGAATGATTTATAATGATATAATTTATTGTTATATTATATTGAAATTGCCTGTGTAGGAATTTTTGCCATTGTTTTCTTTTTAATTCACAATTCTCTTTTTTGACATGGTCAGTTTCAGCTGAATAGTACTGATACTGTCTGAAGAAATGATGATCTGACTTTTTGTGCCATTGAAGAAATAGCGATAATCTGTTGTCGTCAGTGTAGAGGAACTTGTCGCAGAGTATATACCTGGCGGCACCGCAAAACGGGCTGTACCTGTAGCATCTGTAGAATCAACAAATGTAGAAGCCGCAGCATTTGTCAGTTCTACTCTTGCACCAGTATAGGGATTTATAGAATTGTCAGGATATATCAGTTGTATTTTTACTGGGATAACTTCTATTTGATCGTCATAGTTGCAAGCACACAAACAGAGAAAAACGATGATGCAGATACCATAGTTTCTTAAAGACATTTTTGTTTTATTATGGGACATTTTTTATTGGATTTTCTTTTTATATTCTATTTATATCTTCAGTCTCAGTGATAATCCGTAGTAGAAACTGGGAATGTATCCACTGTCGAAGAGTGTCGTTTCCAGATCGGTTTGTGACGATTGTACTTTGTTCATATTATTGAAAAAATTGTTGGCGTAAAAGGATACAGATATATGATCACCGATTTCCTTTGTCACGCTGAAATTGACGGAGTAGTATTTCGACAGCCGGTTGGCATTGAGGGTATAGGGATAGTTTGAACGTACAACTAATTTTGAGAGATCATTATATAAATCCTGGTCATTTTTTCTGGCCCATACATATTTCTCTGTAAAAGGAATCAGTGTATTGGGATTATTCCAGGTAGAGTAATATTCAGGATAAACCACAATATATTGGTTCTCAATACTGCCATTGTATGGAGTACCGAAGTTATCACTGCTTTTGGTAACGGCATAACCGCGGCTCCCGTCTTCATATTCGCATAAAGCCTTGTCATAGTGATAGAGCGAGCACTCTATACGTAAAGCCATAATCATACGGATCTTGGGTATATGCGTGGTAATCGTGGCGTTTAGGTTGACTTGTCGGCTTAAGGTGCCATTATTCACGGATGCATTGGCACTGTAACCGGTAGAGGTAGCATTGCTGCCCCTATAATATCCGACGTACTGATAAAGTTCTCCATTGCTCTGCCGGCTGTTGATACCCATAGGTACATCGCAGAAAAGAGTTTCGTCAAGCCCCTTGTAATGATAGTAGTTTCCGTCAAGCCGGATTTGGGTATGTAAAGTTTTGATCTGTGTAAAGTCGGCAATCCATTCTATACCATAGCGGTGTACAGGGGAGGCATTGACATATTTGATATTTCCTGTGTAGGTATCCCGTAGTTCGTTAGGAAGGTCTACGGCCTTCAGTGTCCCTGTAGCATCAGTTACAGTGACGATGCCTGTTGTTGGATTGATGGCAAACAGCCGATTTGCTGCAAGGATGTCGCATTTTTGCAAAGCAGTGGGGGAGGTATACTTGTAAGTGAAAGGAGTGTATATTTCTGCAGCCATATATGGATTGAAAGTCTTACTGTAGAATGCGGAAACAGACAGTGTGGCAATGCTGGATTTAAGCTCGATACCGATATCCGTCTGATGATTGTACTGCCATTTCAGGTCAGGATTATAAGACCTTTTTTCCGGGTATGTGTAGTAGGCATAATAGGATTTGTTTTTGGTATCGCTAGTGGAAGAGAATGCCAGTTGATCACTGTAAGATGGGGAAGGATAGAGTACTTGAAAGGATGGCAGTTTTACCGATTTTCCCCATCCGGCATAGATGCTCAATCCCGTGACCCATCTTTTATGTTGATTCTGCCAGAATACGTAACGGCTGTTGAAACGTGGCGATATACTGGATACGGTGCCATAGTGAGATTTGTGAATAGAGGTGATATCTTCACGGATGCCTGCTGTAAGAGTTAATGAAGAATATTGGCTTACAGATATAATCATTTTATTTTCTCCGTAAAGAGTCATGTTGTCAAGAGAGGGAAGCTTGTCATAACGATATTCCCTCCAGGTAGGTGCATAGCGCATATCAGTATAGTACAGGCCACGTCCCTTATTCTGGCTTTTAGTATATTCTGTGCCAGTCAGGAATTGGTTCTTTGTTTTTCCAAAGAGATAATTCCATATAGCTTTTAGTTTGATATCATAGTCCAGAGGTTTGCTGTCTGTATGTTTTTTTACATACCAATAGCCTGTCGGCCCCAGAATGATGCTGGCATCTGGATGATTATTATAATTTTCTGCTATATTATAACCTTCTTCAGAAGCATGGATATATGGTTGGGTTGAGGCACTGCTGGTATTTGTATAGTCCGTTGACAGTCTGTCGGCATAGTTGATGGCGGTGGAAAAGGAGAGGTTTGTAATCCATTTTTTTTCAAGGAGCCAGTTGAGTGATAAATGTCCGCTGACAGTGTTGTCTCTTGATTGAGTATAGTCATCACGGTCCTGGTCTGGATCTGCTTTTGAATTATATCCGCCAATATTTCCAGTAATACCCACATTTAAGGTGACAGGTCTGGTGCTTCTCATGAAAACATTCATATAATTGGCAGAAAAGACATTGCGTTGGTAGGCTGTATGAGGAGATGC
>DMYZ01000178.1:0-834 GCA_003483565.1 Prevotella sp. | reverse complement strand
TTTTTGACTTTTATCAGACCATTGCTTAAATCACCATATTCAACAGATGGAATGCCGGTAATGATTTCGACACTTTCAATGTTTGAAGAACTCAGGTTACGGGTACCCGATCCAAGAGTTTCTCCCATTTCTGCATTATTGTTTATCCTTACCCCGTCAACCTCTATGGCAGTACCAAAGGATGAATTACCCATCTCATTGCTTTGGCTGCGTAGTCCGATACGATTGTTGTCAATTAAAGTACTATTGACGGTCTTTCCGCCCGGTAGAAGAGCTGTAACATCACTCAAATTGAGTATCTGCTGATTATCAAGAGCCTGTCTGCCAATAGTATAGGATGTTGTCGATTCGTTCTCTTTGCGCCTGGCTACCACTTGAACTTCATTTAGTTTCAGATTGCTGGCCTGGAGTGGAATGCGAAGATTCTGGTAATTGCCCTTGATGTCCAAGAGCTGGGTATAAGAGGCATAGCCCAGACAGCGTACAATTAAAGTAACCTTGCCGGGAGAAATATGATGAATAGTAAATAAGCCTTGCTGATCTGTAACAGCCCAAAGACCACTTTCATTCAGTAGTATAGACGCATATTCAACGGGTGTTCCGTCTTTGGCTGTTACTACACGACCAGTCAATGTAGCTTTCTGTGCACAGGTGAAATTAACACCTATTAAAAAATATAGTATGGTACTGAATAAAATTTTTCTCATCTTTGGGCTAATACTTGTTGCAAAAGTACTAATATTGTTTAATTGCAACAATACCCAAAAATGATTAAAATTTTAATACCAATTAAGATTTGATACCTAGAAATACTGATATCAGTGTGGATTGTAT
>DMYZ01000183.1 GCA_003483565.1 Prevotella sp. | reverse complement strand
TGGCACTGATATAGACAGAGTGGGGGTCTAGTTCGGCAAGAATCTGCGGAATAGCCTTGTCCACGAGTGAGTCGATATTTACTTCATCTACATACTGGTCATCTATGATATGCAGCAGATTGTTGAGCCGGTTGCTTCCTGAATTGATGATATTCAGTCGGTTGCCGGCGAAATGGTTGGAAAAGAATGAGCCGATGATAATGCCGATGACAACACAAAGTGCCATCAGAAAAGGCATGTACCGGTTCTTTTTATTTAGATTCGTCATTTTCATTTGGGTTTAAATATATCACTTTGATACCGGCGCGCTTGAGAAGGCTCAAACCGTCAGTAAGCCTGTATTTTTCAGCGTAGACCACTCTTTTGATGCCAGCCTGGATAATGAGTTTGGAACATTCAATACAGGGTGATGCCGTCACATAAAGTGTGCTCCCTTCACTGTTGTTATTGCTTCTTGCCAGTTTGGTGATGGCATTGGCTTCAGCATGAAGTACATAGGATTTTGTTACTTGGTTTTCATCCTCGCAGATATTTTCGAATCCACTTGGTGTGCCATTGTAGCCGTCGCTGATGATCATCTTGTCTTTTACCACCAGCGCACCGACTTTCCGTCTTTTGCAATAGCTGTTTTCAGCCCATATATGAGCCATCCGCAGGTATCGGCGGTCAAGTCGGTATTGTTTTTCTTCTTCTTCTGGCGCCATTATATCTCAGTTTTATATTCTCTGTTGTTTTTTCAGCGGATGATTTCGTTTCGCTTCAGCAATGCTTCAATAGTCGGTTCCTGTCCGCGGAATCGCTTGTAAAGAACCATTGGATGCTCGGTGCCTCCCTTAGACAGAATATTGTCACGGAAACTCTGTGCTGTCGCCCGGTCAAAGATACCGTTCTTCTTGAATACACTGAAAGCATCAGCGTCGAGGACTTCAGCCCATTTATAACTATAGTATCCTGCAGCATAGCCTCCTGCCATGATATGACTGAACTGTACGGTCATACAAGTGTCAGGCAAGCTTCTGGTTACCATTGCCTTTTCCCATGCTTTCTTTTCAAACGGGATGATGTCGTCGGTAAACGGTTCCTTTTTGGTGTAATAAGCCATGTCAAGGAGTCCGAAACTGACTTGTCGCAGGCAACTGTATCCGCAGAGATAGTTGCGGCTCTTCATAATCCGCGTGATAAGTTCATCCGGGATGGGTTCGCCGGTCTTATAATGGAAAGCAAAGGTACGGAGAAATTCTTTTTCTACACCGAAGTTTTCCATGAACTGTGAAGGGAGTTCAACGAAATCCCACCATACATTAGTTCCGGAAAGTGATTCAAAGCGGGTGTTGGCAAACATACCGTGCAGGGAGTGTCCGAATTCGTGAAGAAAGGTCTCCACCTCATTCAGGGTGAGCAGAGCCGGTTTGTCATCTGTCGGCTTGGTCAGATTCATTACGACGCTGACATGAGGACGGGAATTATTACCCTTTTGGTCAATCCACTGACCCTTGAACTCCGTCATCCATGCTCCTCCCTGTTTGCCTTTGCGGGGATGGAAATCAGCATAGAATACGGCGAGGTAGCTGCCGTCTTTGTCAAAGACTTCATACGCCTTTACATCGGGATGATATACGGGGATATCTTTGTTTTCCTTGAAAGTGATGCCATAGAGCCTGTTAGCCAGTCCGAACACCCCTTTAATGACCTGGGAGAGTTCGAAATACGGGCGGAGCATTTCAGCATCGAGATTATATTTCTCCATCTGGAGTTTATGGGAATAGAAACTGAAGTCCCAAGGCTCGAGCTTAAAGTCATTGCCTTCCAGTTTTTTTGCCTCGTCTTCTATTTCCTTTATTTCCTCTGTTGCTTTTGGCTTGTAGGCATCAATAAGATCATCCAGAAGTTTGTATACATTCTTGATGTTGCTTGCCATGCGGCGCTTCAGTACATAATCTGCATAAGTATCATACCCCAACAACTGGGCTATTTCCCTGCGCAGGTTGATGATACGCTTGCAGATTTCCAGATTGTTCTCCGTGTTATCGTGTGTACAGAGTGTATTGCGGGCCATATACATCTGCTTGCGTAGTTCACGCTGGGTAGAATAGGTCATGAAAGGAGAGAAACTTGGATAGTCGAGAGTGAATATCCATCCCTCCTTGCCTTTTTCTTTGGCATTCTGTGCAGCAGCTTCAACAGCGGTGTCAGGAAGGCCGTTCAACTGATTTTTGTCAGTGATATGAAGTTCGAAAGCTTTTGTGTCTTTGAGTAGATTTTGAGAAAACTGGAGAGAGAGCATGCCGGCTTCTTCTGTCAGTTCGCGGAGTTTCTCTTTACCTGCTTCATCAAGCAGAGCACCACTGCGTACAAAACCGTCGTAGCTGTTGTTGAGCAGCATCTGCTCTTCAGAAGTAAGTTCGCGATGATGTTCATACACTGTTTTTACACGTTCAAAGAGCAGCTTGTTGAGACTTACATCATTGGCGTGCTTGGTGAGGATAGGGCTCATTTTCTGTGCGAGGGCATCGAAAGCATCATTGGTCTCGGCGCTCATCATACAGGAGAAGACATTCGACACTCTGTCAAGGAGATCATAATAATGTTCTCCTTTTTCATGGTCTTCCCGGGCTATTGTATTTTCAAAAGTAGGTTTTTCAGGATCTTGTATGATCTTGTCTATTTCTTCGTTATCCCTTTTGATGCCTTCCATAAAGGCCTCTTCATAATCCTCTGTACGAATCTTGTCAAAAGGCACAGTATCGTGCGGGGTGTTATAAGGACTCAGGAATGGATTAATATGTTTCACTTTCTCTTCAATTTTTTCATTCATATTCTCTGTAATACCTTGCAAAGATAACAAAAAAAAGCATGCCTACTCATGGATAAGAATATTTTAACTATTCTTTTACTTATTCTATAATGCCAAAGGTCGTGTCTTCATTTTGTTTCTGTTTTAAGTAAGTGTTTTCCAAGGGTTACATGAGAAGTTTTTCCAATGCCGGAATATAAATCTTTCCACGGTGCAGGGTGAGTAATTTCCTGTCCTGTAAATTATTCAAGGCTCTGGATACTTCCAGACGGCTGTCTCCGACTTCCAGAGCGAGCTGGTTCATCTTTATAGTGAATATTTTTTCTCCGGCAGGGCGCTGGCAGTGATTTACAAAGAAATTCGTGACGCGTTTTTCCAGAGTATCCGGGGCCTTGTGCCAGGGCCGTTGATTTAAATTCTGCACTCTTGTGGAGAGCATATTCAACAGGTTCAACCGGAAGATCACATATTCATTAAGGAGTTGCAGTATCTCCTTTTTGTTGATAGCGACTAGTTTCGTTTCTGTCCGGGCCTTACATCCGCAGGTATAGTGCTGGCGCAGACCGAAGATGTGTTCCGGCTGGATCACAACGGGCATTTCTGTGGTTTCAACGACATGGTAACTGTGATCATCGCTGGTATGCATCAGTTCTATTTTTCCACTTAGAATGAAATAGAGCTGTATGCAGGGATCTCCCTCGTTGATAATTACTTCATCTGCCGCAATGGTATTAAAATCAAATTTTGTATGGCTGACAATGTTTGACAGGTCAAACTTACTGATTCCCTGAAACAGTGGAAGGCGGAGCAAGTTATCAAAAATCTGTAACTCTATCATATACTATATAATTTTTTTACGCATCCCCGGTGAATACCATA
>DMYZ01000196.1 GCA_003483565.1 Prevotella sp. | reverse complement strand
CTCCAAGTCTTAGCTTGTCTATTTCTTCGTTAATTGCCAGATCTTTTTCAATGTACGTATCTGTAGTAGGAAGATAAGCCTCTGGTTGGTAGTAATCATAATAACTAACATAATATTCTACAGCATTATGAGGAAAGAAGCCTTTCATCTCTTCATATAGCTGGGCTGCTAGCGTTTTATTATGACTTAATATCAAAGTAGGTTTTTCCACGTTCGCAATGACATTGGCTACCGTAAAAGTCTTGCCTGATCCGGTTACGCCTAGTAAGACCTGAGCCGGATCACCTCGAAGAATGCCATCAGTAAGTTGTTTTATTGCTAGTGGCTGATCACCTGTAGGTTTGTATTTTGATGTTAAATTGAACTCCATAAGATGCAAAATTACTAAATAAATGGTTATCACAACTCATAATTGAGTTATAAAGATTAATAATTTGGCAAAAAATGTTTTATTTACTTTGTAATTCAGTAAAAAGATTGTATTTTTGCATCTCAAACGTGCGAAAAATAAAACAATGAAGAAAACCATCTTATCCGCATTGGGAGTTGTACTTCTGTTCTCAAGTTGTGCCAAAGAGTTTAATCAGGTTTATAAATCTGATAATTACCAATATAAGTATGAGTATGCAAAAGAGTGTTTTGCTAACGGTAAGTATAGCAGAGCCTCGACATTGCTTCAAGAGTTGGTAACGATGGAGAAAGGAACAGAGAACGCACAGGAAAGTCTGTATATGTTGGCTATGACTGAATATTGCATGCAGGATTATGAGACGGCTACAGATTATTTCAAGAAGTATTATTCTTCTTATCCCAAAGGAATTTATGCAGAAAGTGCTGAGTACTATGTGGGGCAGAGTTTATATATGAGTACCCCTGAACCACGGTTGGATCAGTCTTCTACTATTTCGGCTATTGCGGCTTTTCAGGATTACCTTGATGTATATCCAGATGGAAAGTTCAAGGTTATGGCTCAACAGCGAATGTTTGCCTTGCAGGATAAGTTAGTGATGAAGGAACTTTACTCAGCTCGCTTGTATTATAATCTTGGCATCTATTTTGGTAATTGTACCTATGGTGGAAATAATTATGAGGCGTGTGTCGTTACATCTCAGAATGCACTGAAGGATTACCCTTACAGTGACAAGCGTGAAGATTTTGCCGTACTCATCATGAAAAGTAAGTTTGAATTAGCTAAGATGAGTGTGGAAAATAAAAAATATCAACGTTTCCAGGATGCGGAAGATGAATGTTATGGATTTATTAATGAATATCCAGATTCCAAGGACCGCAAAGTAGCTGAGGACTATATACAAAAATGTAAGGATTATACTTCTACTCATAAAGAAGTAACATTGCAATAATTTAAGTATTGAAATATTTAAGGTAGAATAAATAACATATAAGCAATATGGATTATAAAAAGTCAAAAGCACCGTTAACAACCATTACCCGCAATATTATGGATCTTTGCGAGGAGACAGGCAATATCTATGAAAGTGTAGCCATTATCGCAAAGAGAAGCAACCAGATTGCTGCAGAAATTAAGCAGGATCTTAACAAAAAATTAGCAGAATTTGCTTCTTATAATGATAGTCTTGAAGAAGTTTTTGAAAATCGCGAACAGATTGAAATTTCCCGTTACTACGAGAAACTCCCAAAACCAACTTTGCTTGCTACTCAGGAATTCATTGATAATAATATTTACTGGCGTGATCCTAGTAAAAATAATGAAGCTGAAGAAAGTTTATGATCCAGCGTAAGCAAACTCTTTTTCTGTTTCTTGCTATTGTTGCAATAGCTGTTTGCCTATTCTTGCCTGTCGCTACAATAGTGCCTGCAGGAATGGGAGTGGAAAGTCATTTGTTTAATTTGGGCATTCGTGATGCCGATGGCAGTTTGAGTTTCGGAGCATGGCCTTTATGCTTGTTATTAACTCTTTCTGCTATTATGGACATAGCAAGTATCTTTCTGTATCATCTGCGTAAGTTGCAGGCTAAACTCTGTATCTGGAGTATAATCCTTTGTGTGCTATGGTATGGGTATTATGTTCTTATATTTACTCATGTCATGCTGAGTGATGTACAAGGATCTTATCATGTTCATTTTGCGGTATGTCTGCCTTTAGTGGCTGCTATCTTAACGATGATGGCTCGCAGAGGTGTTTTGGCAGATGAATCTCTTATCAGGGCTGCTGATAGAATCCGATAGATTTTTCGTAATGTTTGTATAAATAATATTGGTTCCATATCTTTCTGCAAAGAGACATGGGACCTTTTTTGGTTTTATTAGATAATGAATTATAAACTTGTAGTACTGGATCTTGACGGTACACTGACAAATGCCAGGAAAGAGATCACTCCAAAAACAAAAGAAACTTTAATGAAAGCTCAAGAGATGGGGGTGAAGATCATTTTAGCTTCCGGCCGCCCTACTTATGGTATAACTCCTCTTGCTGATCAACTGGAGATAAATAAGTTTGGGGGATACATTATGTCTTTTAATGGCGGAAAGATTATCAACTGGACTACAAAGGATGTCGTCTTTGAGCAGAAATTGGATACGCAGTTAGTACCAGTGCTCTATCAGAAGGCTATGGAATCGGGTATGAATATTCTTACTTATCAGGGTGAAAATATTGTTACGACAAAATCTGAAGATAAGTATGTGCAGCAGGAGGCTTTTATCAATAAAATGCCTGTTATCCAACTGGATGATTTCCTTCATGATATTGTTTATCCTCTTAACAAATGCCTGATTGTAGGCGATCCTTTGCCTTTACACAATCTTGAACTTCAACTTGCAAAAGAAATGGAGAATAAGATGGGTATTTACCGCTCTGCAGATTTTTTCCTTGAATGCGTACCTCTTAATATAGATAAAGCCCATTCTCTGAACTGGCTCATACAAAAACTGAATATCAGTAAGGATGAGGTTATAGCCTGCGGTGACGGACATAATGACTTGTCTATGATTGAATTCGCCGGACTGGGGGTGGCTATGGCGAATGCCGTGCAACCTCTTAAACAGGTTGCTGATTATATAACCTTGTCTAACGAGGATGACGGTATTGCTCATGTGATAGAAAAATATATACTTTAAATAATCTATAAATATGGATTGGGAAAAACTTCAAAATGGATCTGATATTCGTGGTATTGCTCTTGACGGCATACCTGATGAGAATGTGAACCTTACTCCGGCTGTTGTCACGACAATAGCTAAAGCTTTTGTGACATGGTTGCGTCAGCGCTTGGGCAAGGAAGAAGTGACGCTGGCTATAGGTACGGATTCTAGAATCTCTGGTCCTGCACTTAAAAATGCCTTTATTAAGGGTATTACTGAGGTTGGTTTGACAATTTATGATTGCGGTTTAGCCTCTACACCAGCTATGTTCATGACTACAGTTGACAAGGAAAATCCTGTTACAGCAGGTGTCATGATCACAGCAAGTCATTTGCCTTTTAATCGTAATGGCATTAAATTTTTTGTGAAGGATGGTGGACTTGAAAAGGAAGATATTGCAGCTATTCTTGACCTTGCTTCTAAAAAACAGTTGCCTGTTTCCAGAATTGGAGGAAAAGTTGAGGCGATAGATTTTATGGATCAATATACTTCTCATCTTGTGGAATATATCTGCAGGGAAGTTAATGCTGCTGATTATGAACATCCTCTTTCCGGTATGCATATTATTGTAGATGCGGGTAATGGTGACGGTGGCTTTTTTGTAGATCGTGTACTTAATAAGCTGGGAGCAGACACTATGGGCAGTCAGTTTCTTGAACCAGACGGTCATTTCCCTAATCATATTCCTAATCCGGAAAATCCAGACGCAATGGCTTCGATCTGCCAGGCCGTAGTACAGAGTCATGCAGACATGGGAATTATTTTTGATACAGATGTTGATCGTTCTGCTATTGTCGACAAGGCTGGTGAGCCGATTAACCGTAATACATTGATAGCTCTTATTGCGACTGTTATTTTACGTGAGCACAAGGGAAGTACTATTGTAACGGATTCAGTTACCTCAGACGGTCTTAGTGACTTCATTGTTTCTAAGGGAGGGCGTCATCATCGTTTTAAGAGAGGATACCGTAATGTTATTGATGAAGGTATCCGTTTAAATCATACCGGTGAAGAATGCTGGTTGGCTATAGAGACATCCGGTCATGCAGCCCTGCGTGAGAATTATTTCCTTGATGATGGTGCTTACCTTGTCGCTAAGCTTATCGTGGAGGCGGCACGCCTGAAGAAGGAGGGAAAGGAATTGCAGGATTTGATCCGTGATTTGAAACAACCTGTCGAAAGTACTGAACTTCGTTATATAGTAACAGCCAATAATGTACAGAATTATGGTCAGCACGTTCTAGACGGTATTGCCGAAGCTGTGAAGAGCCAGGCGGATTGGAAGATGGTTATTCCTAACTATGAAGGTATTCGAGTCAGTTGTACGGCTTTAGATGAACAAGGATGGTTCCTCCTCCGCAAGTCTCTGCATGATCCTGTATTACCACTTAATATAGAGTCTAATGTAAAAGGCGGTGTAGAGCATATCAGCCGGCGCATCTGCGGATTTCTAGAGGAGTATGATAAACTGAAAAAATAACATCTTTTATATTGCACATGAGACAAGTTTTATGTTTGTCTCATGTGCTCTTAGATAGATATAGTATCTCTATTTCTTCTTGAAGCTACAATATGATTACAATATCGCTACATTCATATTTAATTGTAAGAATGTTCTATATTTGTTGATAAAAATGAACAAATAACAGGGTGAAAGCTTGATTAATTAATATATTCTGATTATATTTGCAATATTAATGGATTAAAACAAATATAAAATATGGATAACTTGTATTATATTTACTAATATTAATTTTTAAGCTTATGACACACTCTTTACGTTTTATTGCCTCCCTGCTAGTTTTTGCAGTGGCAGGATTTGCAAATGCAGCTGATGTTACAGATGAACTGACCTATACCGCATTAGGTCTCGATGCAACAACAAATGGCTATGCGTCTTTCAGTGGTAAGACAATTACTTCTTCTGCTGTTTATGCGGGTAATGCTAGTTCCGGAACGGGGCAGTATATCCAGCTCCGTACTACTAACAGCAATGCCGGTATTATAACTACGGCTTCAGGCGGTACCGTTAAGTCCATTACAGTTACTTTTAATTCTAGTACTACTGATGCACGTCAGCTTGATGCTTATGGAAGTACTTCAGCCTATTCGTCGGCTGCAGACCTTTATTCTCCTACAACGCAGGGTACACTTATTGGTTCTGCAATTTCGAAGACAGGTGATGAGACCGTAACCATTACTCCAACAGGAACTTATACTTATATCGGCCTTCGTTCGACTTCTGGTGCATTGTACATAGACAAGATTGATATCGTATGGAACAGTGATGCATCTAATGTCGTTGCACAACCTAAGATTACGGGTACGAATCCTTTTGTAGGGACTACGGACGTTACTCTTTCTGCGGATGCTAACAGCACTATTTATTACACAACAGATGGTACCGATCCTTCTGCTGCTACAGGAACCGAATATAGTAAACCTTTTTCGTTGTCAGCTTCTACAACTGTTAAAGCCATTGCGGTTTCTGGAACAAACAGCAGTGCTGTTACTTCCGTTTATTTCTTGAAGACTGCTCATACCGGTACAGCAACAGATCCTTTCACTATTGCTGAAGCTAGGGATGTCGTTGACAATAAGGTAGCTCCGGCCACTTCTTATGTTGCAGGTACGATATATAAAATTGCAAGCAGTTCTGATGATATTCTAAAATATGGCAATGCAAATTACTGGATCCAGACAGAAGGTACAAAAGATACTCTTGAGGTTTATCGCGGTACCGGTATGGGAGGTCGCAAGATTACTGATCCAGCTCAGCTAGCTGTTGGTGACAATGTCGTTGTCGGAGGTTCTCTGAGTTTGTATAGTAATTTTTATGAAATAGCAAACGGTTCAATGTACTCTACTTCAAATGCAGTTGTAAATGATATTTCTGATATTAAAGCAGAGAAAGATGGTGATGAGAATGCACCTCTTTATAACCTCTCCGGGCAGCGTGTCGGCAAAGATTATCATGGAGTTGTGATTAAAAATGGTAAGAAAATATTGAATAGATAGAAAATAATTCTGAGAATATTTGCATTTTTTAATCAAATATATTAACTTTGCACCCACTTACAAGATTTACTTGTTATAAGTTTATTTTGGAGGCGAGGGAGAAAAAGATTTTAGGACTTGAATGTTTATTTAAATAAACTTCAAGTCCTATTTCTATTTAATATCCTCCTTGCTAAATGTATTTAGGATATAGGTGTTTCATCGTTATTAAATATAAACAAAATTAGCTGTGTGCCTAGCATATTTTCATTCTAAATAAATTTTGATAATGAATATTCAAGTATTGATTGCTTCTGCAAGTTGCTTAATGCCAGTTACTTGTAATATTTTGTCTTTATAAGTTTAGTAAAAGGATATCTTTTAGAATGCGTTTGATGCCTTTTAACACTTTATTTCATATCGAAATACCTTCTATTGAGCGGCAGAAGACATCTTAAAAGATGATCTCTTATAGGGACGTGGATTTGAATTAACATTTCAAATCCTTGCTTTCAGATAACAAACCTATTATTTATTTCCAGATGTAGCCTTTTCTGTGGTTATTTTAATAGATCTATTCTGAGTAAAAACTTTACTTTCAGATCAATCTGCTGTATAAATCCAAATAGTAAATGCAATGATAGCAATAGCTAAAATTACACCGAAATAAGTCAGCGTTTTGTCTAATTTTTTTGCATTTTTTTGTGCTTTGAGACGTTTTTGCTTGTCAATTTCAGAAAGGTCTCCGTGCATTCGTTCAGAGTTTACTCTTCTTTTTGTCATTTATAATTCCCTATTACAATTTCTTACAAAAGTAGTTGGATTTTTTTTCTTATGCAAAAATTTCCTTATGATTAACATAAATTAAAAGGGGGGCATCAAAATTTATTTTGATGCCCCCCTTTTAACAATGCTACATATTTTATTTCATGTCTCCTTCAATATATAGGCGTGTCATTTCAACTTTGCCATTAGTACGTATTGTAATAGTCTTTTTAAAATGACCTGGATATTTTCCTTTACCATTATATGTCACGGTCAAAATGCCCTTTTTCCCTGGCATAATAGGCTCTTTTGTGTAGGATGGTATAGTACAACCACAACTGGCAACAGCCTGATTTATTACTAGAGGTTTATCTCCAATATTCGTAAATGTGAATGTTGTCTTTTGTACAGCATTATCCTCACTAAATGTGCCGAAGTCGTAGGTCAGCTTATCAAATTGGATTTCAGCCTGAGCTGATATAGAAAGTGTTGTGACCAGCATAATAATTATTGAAAAGATAATTTTTTTCATTTTCTTTGTTTTTTTATTTCATTCGTATTTGTATATGCAAAAGTAAATATAAGCTTTAGTATAACCTCATAATTTGATGTATTTTAACACTATTTCTCATTTTTAATTAACAACTTATAGTATTCTGATGCACCTAAAAGGAAACAACCCGTACCAAAGTCCTCAAAATCTGGCACTTTGGTATATGATAATGGCTGCCCTGCGGAAGGGTCTTTACCTGTACCTTGAACCCATCCTAAAAATCCGTCTTCATGAACACATTCATTAATGGCATTCCAAGTTTTGTCAGCAATAGGACGGAATTTGCTTTTTTTGAGATATCCATTCATTATGCCCCAGCTGATACCATAAAGGAAGAGACTGGTTCCTGTAAGTTCTTTTCCACCGTAAGTGGCTGGACTTATCAGACTTACATTCCAGAATCCATCCTGACGCTGACAAGAAGCAATGCTTTCACTCATACTGATATAATCTTTTTTCAGTTCTTTATAGTATGGATCTTTATCACCAATAGTATTCATTACCTTCACAAGAGCTGCATAAACCCACCCATTGCCACGACTCCAGTAGCAATCATTGCCATCAGACTCTTTGTAGGGTGGTGTATAGTCTGCGTCTCTATACCATAATCCTGTCTTTTTATTAAAAAGGCCTCCTCCGCATTCATTTCTTGACCAGTAATACATCTTCATAGCGTAATTCATGTATTTACGATTGCCGGTTATCTTATATATGTATGCATAGAGAGGCATTGCCATTTGTATTGCGTCAATCCATGTCCAGTAGTTAAGCTGTCTTGTCGCCATTTGATAATCTAGATCGGCAATGACAGATTTTATTTTTGTTGAATCTTTTGATCCTGTTTGAAGAAAACGTGCAACATAGATTTGTCCGCAACATTGATCATCAGCGTTAGTTGTATTAATACCATTTCTTGGAGACCATTTATGAAAGTCTGCCCATTTGTCAGTATAATCAGCATATTTCTTTTCTGGGCTAATGGCATAAAGATTCATTAGTCCTTCATAGTAAACACTTCGAGTCCAGAGGTTGCTTGAACGTTCTTTATTGACGAAAGTAGGAGTCGTAGGATCTTCATACTTACTCATGAAGTAAGTATTGCATTTTTGTATTGTGGACAATACTTCCTGGGCTGTATGAGCAAAAATAGATGTTGATATAAAAGCCAAAAAGGCTAAAATTATGGTTTTTCTCATTGTCTATACTTGTTTTTTTTTATTTAAAGAGACAGACTAGTATACCTTTTGAGACGGTTAAAATCAAGGTCCTTGTCCGGAATAAGTTTACAGTATGATGACTAGATTATCTCTTGAATGTTATTGTTTAGGTAATGTTATTTTTTCGATCTGTTATATTGTTGTCCGATAAAGTCTAACTATGTTGTTTTATATAATAAACTGGGTCCTATATCTTTGTACAAAGTAAATAGTTCCCAGCTTATTTTTCAATCAGATATCAATTTTTATGCAAAGAATTGATAGGATTATTTTTATTTATCCATGTGTGTCGCTTTGACTTTTTCTACGTATGCATCAATGCACGCAATAGCTGTAACATTGACGACATCAGCAACGCTGGCTTCAAAATCGGTGAAGTGGATAGGTTTGTTCAATCCCATTTGAATCGGACCGATTATTTCAGAGTCAGGACTTAAAGCTTGCAACATCTTGTAGGCACCGTTGGCACTGTTTAAGTTTGGAAAGACCAGAGTGTTTACATTCTTGTTTTTCAGTCGGGTAAATGGATATTTTTCATCACGCAGCTCTTTGTTAAGGGCAAAATTAACTTGCATCTCACCGTCAATAGCTAAATCCGGATAATGTTCTTGCATGTAAGAAACAGCCTCATGAACTTGTACAGGGCTGCCTTCGATATCAGTACCAAAATTACTATAACTCAACATGGCAATAACGGGTTCCTCGTTAAAGAACTTTACAGTGTGAGCACTGAGCCTTGCGAGGTCAATTAAGATATTGTTGTTTGGATGACGATTGATCAAAGTATCAGCAATAAAATAAATTCCTTTAGGCGAGTTGACAATATGCATGGTACCGAAAGTACCAAATCCTGGTTGGATTCCGATAACTTCCTTGGCTACTTTAATGGTATTTGAATAACGAGTGTATAGTCCGGTAATAAAAGCATCAGCATCACCGGTTTCAACCATAGACATGCCAAAGTAGTTTCTTTCATACATTTTATCGTATGCTTCTTCAAAAGTAAGTCCCTCGCGAGCCCTCTTTTCTGCTATGTGTTTAGCAAAGGTTGCACGGCGTCCCTGTTCTTTGTCTGCGCGCATATCGACAATATCAATACCTGTAAGATCAAGTTCCAGGCGTTTGGCGAGACGTGTAAGCCTGTCAACATTTCCTAGCAGAATCGGTTGGCAGATTCCTTCTTGTTTTGCCTGAACAGCTGCCTTCATTGTAGTAGGATGCCCACCTTCAGCAAATACGACTCGTTGTGGATGCAAGCGGGCAGTATCATGTAATTTGCGGGTAAGTTTGGTCTCTTGTCCTAACAGCTGTTTTAGATTTTCTTTATAGGTGTGCCAGTCTGTAATATTTTTCCGAGCTACACCACTGTCTATCGCAGCTTTGGCAACAGCAGCACTTACTTCAGTGATAAGTCGTGGATCAACAGGTTTAGGAATGAAATATTTTGGTCCAAAGGTAAGATCTGTGACATGATATACAGTGTTGACAATATCTGGAACCGGCTGTTTTGCCAAATCAGCAATAGCTTTGACGGCAGCCATTTTCATTTCTTCGTTAATCGCTTTTGCGTGGACATCAAGTGCTCCACGGAAAATATAAGGAAAACCAATGACATTGTTGATTTGGTTGGGATAATCGCTGCGCCCTGTACTCATTAGCACATCAGGACGTGATGCCATTGCGTCTTCATAAGAAATCTCTGGTACCGGATTTGCTAAAGCAAAAACAATCGGCTGCTTGGCCATAGAGCGGATCATGTCCTGTGTAAGAATATTGCCTTTGCTTAGACCAACGAATACGTCAGCACCCTTAATAGCCTCTTGAAGAGTATGAATATTACGTCGACTGGTAGCAAAAAGTTCCTTTTGAGGAGTAAGATTCTCACGATCTTTGGTTATGACTCCTTTAGAATCGAGCATCACAATATTTTCTTTCTTTGCACCTAAAGCACAATAAAGTTTTGTGCAACTAATTGCTGCGGCACCGGCGCCATTGACGACAATTTTAACTTCATCAATCTTTTTGTGCGCAACCTCGAGGGCATTTTTCAGTCCTGCGGCAGAAATGATCGCTGTTCCATGTTGATCATCGTGCATAACAGGTATGTCCAAAGTCTTCTTGAGACGCTCCTCAATATAGAAGCATTGGGGAGCCTTTATATCTTCGAGATTTATGCCTCCGAAAGACGGAGCAATACGTTCAACAGTATCACAGAATTTTTCAGGATCCTTCTCATTGATTTCGATATCAAAAACATCTATACCGCCATAGATTTTAAAGAGCAGACCTTTACCTTCCATAACCGGTTTTCCACTCATTGCACCAATGTCACCAAGACCAAGAACGGCTGTACCATTACTAATCACGGCAACCAGATTGCCCTTGTCTGTATATTTATATACATCATTTGGATTTTTCTGAATTTCAAGACAAGGATAAGCTACACCCGGCGAATAGGCCAGACTCAAGTCTGTTTGAGTACGATAAGGTTTGGTTGGTTTAACCTCAATCTTTCCAGGGCGCCCTTCTTCATGATAGGCTAGCGCTGCCTCTTTAGATATTTTTACCATAACATACTATATTTGAAGCATTATTGGTTCTTTTTAGCAATCTTATTAAACTTAACTGCTCTTGCAAAGTTAATAAAAAACCTTATAAAAAGAAGAAGTTTTTTATTTTTTTTGTAACTTTGCACCGAAAACGTTTACTTATGGCAAGAATCAAGACTATATCAGAATATCGTAAGGATTTGAGAGGAAGAATCCTGGACGTTGCTATGCAGCAATTTATTATAAAAGGAATTAAGGCTGTTAAAATGGATGATATAGCCAAAAGCCTTTGTATATCCAAGCGTACTTTATATGAAATTTATAAGGATAAAGAAGATTTGCTATTGGAAGGAATCAGGGAAAAAGAAGAGAATCATGATTCGAAGATGGCCATTTTTTCCGAGAAGCCTGGTATCACGGTTATGGATATCCTTTTTGAATTTTTTCGCAGACAGGTGGAAGTCAGTCGTCATATAAGCTTGTCCTTTTATGAAGACGTTCATAAATATCCAGCTGTAATGGAATATCTTTCGCAGCGTCATGACCAGCGAAAAGCTAATTCTGAAATATTTTTTATTCGTGGTGTAGAAGAAGGATATTTTCGTAGTGATATAGATTATAAGGTGGTAATGGAGATAGGAGATTTATTGAGGTCTGAAGTCTTGGCTAAACAGCTTTATAAGAAATATAATATGATGGTTGTCCTCCATAGTTTTATTATTCCTTTTATTCGTGGCTTTTGTACGAAAAAGGGTGCTGATAAGCTTGAATCTATTCTTAAGAAATTGAATGATATTAAAGAAGAATAGGATAAATATATGAAATATGTTTTAGCGATAGATAGTTTTAAGGGATGTCTTACATCTGAAGAAGCTGAAAAGGCAGCAGAGAAGGGCATTATTGCTGTTGACAAAGAAGCTGATATTGTAAAAGTGCCAGTGAGTGATGGTGGAGAAGGTATGCTTGATGTCTTAGCGACTCTCTTACCAATGGAAAAAAAAAGAGTTTCTTCTTATGATGCAATGATGCGACCAGTAGAAGGCGTGTATGGCGTAAGTGGAGATACTGCCTATATTGAAATTGCTAAAACTTGCGGATTGGCACAAATTGAACCGGAGGTACGTAATCCTCTTGTGGCAACGAGCTATGGCGTAGGTCTGCTTGTGGCAGATGCATTGCAAAGTAAATGCCGCAAAATGGTTATCGGATTAGGAGGTAGTGCAACTAGCGATAATGGCATAGGCATGCTTCAAGCTGTAAAAGATACCCTTGCACCGGGATGTCATCTGCCTGTAGATCAAATTCTGGCTCCTTATGATTCTGTTGAAGTCATTTTGGCTAGTGATGTGACTAATCCTTTATGTGGCGAAAGGGGAGCTGCGAGGGTTTTTGCTCTTCAAAAGGGTGCCTCTTTAAAAATGATAAATATTTTAGAACGGAAAGCGATCACTTTTGCTCGTATGTCAGCTTTGCATTGTGGCTATGATTGCAAGGATGTTCCTGGAGCCGGAGCAGCTGGTGGATTAGGTTATGCCTTTCTTCAATATTTTAAGGCTAAAGTGCAGAGTGGCATAGATTTATTACTTAATATGTCTCATTTTGATGATATCGTTGTTGATGCCGATTATGTAATTACCGGAGAAGGTGCATCCGACAAGCAAACTTTAATGGGAAAAGTGCCAGTAGGGATTCTTAAGCGTGTTCAGAGTTATGCAGTGCCAGTCATATTAATAGCAGGAAAAATAACGGATACAGACCGGGATATATTAAAAAATGCAGGTTTTGCTGATGCGGTGTGCATAAATCCTGAAACTATGACATTAGAAAAAGCAATGGAAAAGGATATAGCCAAGATTAATATTTCTCAGACAATGAAACGTCTTTTTACTCGCGATACCACCATGAACATAAATTATTGATCCAAGGAATCGAAATACGAAACCATCTGTATTTGCTAATCGGTTTACCTCCAAAACTTAAATAAAATTTTCGGCGTCTATTGGAATGGTTGGGTGCTCCTATATCTATAAAATCAATATGATTGTAATGGTGTTCGTAAGCATATTTGATGGCATTCCATACCATAATTGTATTTGGGTGTAACCAAGAATATCGCTTTTTTTGTGAGGCTAAATACCATAAATAAGCATCTTGCTCACTAAATGCGAGTACACATCCTCCTATAATTTTATTCTTGTAAGTGGTAACGAGAAGATGGGCCTTGTAGGATTTCCATAATTGAATGAACTGTTCTCGTGGTGGTATAAAGCGACTGAATTTTACCTGGTAGAAACTATGAAGTAACTTATAGAAATGCTTGAATTCTTCATCTGTAGTTATACTCTTGGACTGAACCCCTAAATGCTCTAATTTTTCTATACGTCGGAGTTGTTTTTTTGATAATCTTTCTTTTGGTTCTTTGTTGTATAATGAATTATGAATTTCTTGCCAAGGTACAGGAAAGTACTCGTTATTGCGAAAGAAACGATAACCAAACATTTTTGGAGTAATATCGGAAAATTCAACATATAAGCAAAGGTGCCGTCTGAAACGGCGTGTCAATTGATTAAGCATCATTCCGAAGATTTCTTCTTTATCTTGGTTCCCAATACCTTTTTCATACTCACCTATACCATATACACGTCCGTGTACATAAAAATAAAGTGGGAATAAAGAGGAGCGATTACATAAATGGGCAAGAAGATGTGCTAGAACATGCATAGAACTATCGTAGGCTATTACCATATATGGGGTTAGCCTCGGCGTGTTTTCAATGATGCTGAAGAGTTCTTTACTGTGGAAGAAGTTCTTACAGGTCATTTCCGGCAGGTCTTCGCTTTTTGTAAATATCTTTATAGTAATTCCTTCCATATTGCAAAAATACAAAAAATCTACTAATACTTATATAGATAACAGAAAAAAATATGTATCTTTGCTAATATGAAAGTTATCTTAATAGGTGCGGGGAATCTCGCAACAAATTTAGGCAAGTCTTTGCTTCAGGCAGGTCATGATATAGTCCAAGTTTATAGTCATACCCAGAAATCTGCTTCTGCACTTGCTGCATTGGCGGGTGGTGCACCGACTAATGATTTAAATGCGATTCGTAATGATGCAGATATTTATATATTATCCGTTAAGGACAGTGTGCTGGCCGATTTGATTCCTCAGGTTTGCAAGGGCAAAGAGAATAAAATTTTTGTCCATACGGCTGGAAGTATGCCTATGAGCCTCTTTGAAGGTATGGCTTTGCATTATGGAGTCCTTTATCCTATGCAAACTTTCAGCAAAGAAAAAAATGTCGAATTTAAAGATATCCCTTGTTTCATTGAAGGTAATGATGATTACACTCTTAATAATCTTGATGAGTTTGTTCATACGATAGCATCGAAAGTGTATCAATTATCTTCAGAAGAGCGGCAGTATCTTCATCTCAGTGCTGTTTTTGCTTGTAATTTTGTCAATCATTGTTATGAACTTTCATCTGAAATTCTGGCAAAGCATGGTTTGCCTTTTGATGTGATGTTACCATTGATTGATGAGACGGCCCGTAAAGTACACATGCTTGCTCCAAGTAAGGCTCAGACAGGTCCGGCTGTAAGATACGATGAGAATATTATTCGGAAACAATCTATGATGCTTAAGGATGATCCGATTCTTAAAGATATATATGATCGCATGAGTCTGAGCATTCATCGTACAGCTCTTCTTAATAAGGACTAATCCTTTTTGACTAAAAAGTGTATGATAGATTATAATTTGAAAAAAATAAAAGCAGTCATCTTTGATGTAGATGGTGTGCTGTCCCGCCAAACGATAGTACTTTCTCCTGATGGTGAACCGTTGCGTACGGTGAACATAGAAGATGGCTATGCTATTCAGTTGGCCGTAAAGATGGGACTTCGTATAGCTATTCTTACGGGTGGTAATACAAAGGCAGTGAAGATACGCTACAGTTCTTTGAATGTAGAGGATATTTATATGGGTTGTGCTGTAAAGATAGCATCTTATAAGGAATTTTTAGAGAAATATGGCTATACAGATGAGAATATCATTTATGTAGGTGATGATATTCCTGATTATGAAATAATGAAACAATGTGGTTGCCCTTGTTGCCCTAAGGATGCAGCTTCAGATATCAAAGCTATCGCAAATTATGTCAGTGACTACAACGGCGGCGATGGAGTAGGAAGAGATATCCTGGAACAAGTACTGCGTGTACAAGGGAAATGGCTTAGTGATGCCAAAGCTTTCGGATGGTGAAAATGAGCGGTAAGCGGGATTCGAACCCGTGACCTTCGGCTTGGGAAGCCAACGCTCTACCAACTGAGCTATTACCGCTTATAAAAGAGCCGATACCGGGACTCGAACCCGGGACCTATTCATTACGAATGAATTGCTCTACCAACTGAGCCATATCGGCACTGTTTCACATTTGCGTGTGCAAAGATAATATATTTATTTTAATTGACAAAAAAAAACTCATGAATTTTAACGATTCATGAGCTTTTCCGTTTATATGTTTTATTGTTTTACACAAGCGTAGTGCCTACTTTGTCAGGTATGTTTTTTGATACTTTATGGAAAGTCAGACTGTTTTTGTTAGATGCTTTCCCTACAGTGATATTATCACCTTGTTGTAATTCACCATCCAGCAACATTTCGCATACACCATCTTCAATATAATTTTGGATGGCTCTCTTTAATGGGCGTGCGCCAAATTGAACATCGTAGCCTTTGGTGGCAACAAACTCTTTGGCTTTATCAGTAATGTTGATCGTATAACCAAGATCGTTGATTCTTGATACCAAGCCTTTGAGCTCAAGATCAATAATTTTTTTGATAGAATCCATGTCTAGTTGGTCGAAGGTGATTATTTCGTCCAAACGATTCAGGAACTCAGGAGAGAACTGCTTGCTGAGATTCTTTTGAATGATAGAGCGTGCGTATTCCTTATCTTGTTCCGTTCTTGAGATGGAAGTTGCATTACCAGCATTAAATCCAACACCATGTGCAAATTCTTTTAGCTGGCGTGTCCCAGCATTAGAAGTCATGATGATCACGGTATTACGAAAGTCTATCAACCGACCATTTCCATCAGTGAGTCTGCCTTCATCAAGAACCTGTAATAGTAAGTTAAATACATTTCCATGGGCTTTTTCTATTTCGTCAAGAAGCACAATAGAATAAGGGTGGCGACGGACTTGTTCTGTGAGTTGTCCACCTTCTTCATAACCTACATATCCTGGAGGGGCTCCGATAAGTCTGGAGGTGTTGAAGCTTTCTGTATATTCACTCATGTCAATACGGATAAGGGCATCAGTACTTCCGAACATCTTCTTTGCCAATTGTTTGGCAAGATAAGTTTTGCCGACACCAGTCGGGCCCAAGAACATGAAAGCACCAATAGGATGGTTCGGATCCTTTAATCCCATGCGATTGCGCTGGATAGCTTTTACCATCTTTTCGATAGCATTGTTCTGTCCTATGACAACATTTTCCAGATCTCCTGACATGTTTTTTAATCGTATGTTCTCAGATTCGGCCATGCGTTGTACAGGAATACCTGTCATGAAACTTACTACATCTTCAACATCGTTTTCGGTCACTTCTATCATATTGCTATCAATATTGGTAGCCCAGTTGTTTTGGATCTCGACAAGTTCCTTCTCCAGTTCTGTTTGTTGGTCACGAAAACTAGCGGCGAGTTCAAAATTCTGGTTTTGAACAGCCATACGTTTCTTAGCCTTAACGATCTCAATTTCCTTTTCTTTATTTTCAACCTCAGGAGGAATTGTTGCATGTTTAAGATGGATTCTTGATCCTACTTCGTCCAAGACATCAATGGCTTTGTCTGGGAAAAACCTGTCTGTGACATATTTTTCTGTCAATTTGACACATGCGGTGATGGCTTCATTTTTATAGCTTACATGATGGTGAGCTTCATAACGTTCTTTAATATTATTCAGAATCTGTAAGGTTTCCTCAGTTGTGGTAGGTTCAACCATAACTTTTTGGAACCGGCGTTCAAGGGCTCCATCTTTCTCTATACTGTTGCGAAACTCATCAAGAGTAGTTGCACCGATACATTGGATTGTGCCACGAGCCAGTGCTGGCTTTAGAATATTAGCGGCATCCATTGTCCCAGGTGTGCTGCCCGCACCGATTATAGTATGTATTTCATCTATGAATACGATAATATCAGGATTCTGTTCCAACTCTTTGATAAGAGCCCGGATTCTTTCTTCAAACTGTCCTCTGTATTTCGTTCCTGCAACAATCGCTGTCATGTCCAGACTTACTACACGGTGATTGAAAAGAATCGGAGAGGTATGGTGCTTGTTGATAAGCTCAGCGAGGCCTTCTACAATTGCACTTTTCCCTACACCGGGTTCGCCTATTAATATTGGATTATTTTTCTTGCGTCGGCCGAGAATTTCTGTAACGCGTTCTATTTCTTTTTCTCTTCCTACTACAGGATCAAGTTTGCCTTCTGCGGCAGCCTTCGTCAGATCGGTAGAAAAATTATCCAAGATCGGCGTTTTACCTTTCCCGTGACGTGTAGTTTGTGTCGTACTTTGGCGATTGTTCCCTGAGCTTTCAGGAGAATACATTGGATCGTCTTCATCGTCTTCTTCATCAGGAAGTTGTACCCCATCTTTTGCGTTGGTGGAGCTAGTCCTTTTTTGAAGGTATTTTAATGTATCTTCATAATTCATATTATAAAATTCGAGTACTTCTTTTGCACCGTTTTCCACTTGGTCGTGAAGAATGGCAAGAAATAAATGTTGTACATCAACAGTCTGCGTGTGCTGAATTCTTGCTTCCAGAACAGCTAGCTTTAAAATATTGCTGGCTTTATCATTAAGTACAAGTTCTGAGGTGATGAGAGGTTCGTTAAGTTCATCTTCACGGACGTTCTCTTCAAGTTGTGTCTTAACATCTTGTATGTCAACGTTGAAGCTGTTGAATATATCAATGATGACACCTTGTCTCTCTCGCAGAATTCCCAGAAGTAAATGTTCGGGGCCCACTGACCGACTGGCCAGGCGGGTTGCTTCTTCTCTTGAAAAGGCGAGAATCTGCGATACCTTTGGTGAAAACTGACTAGTCATAATTTTTATCCTTTCTTTTTGTGTTATCTAATTGCAAATTTAATATTTATTATTTCAAATTGCAAATGGTATGCCAGTTTTTTCGATTGTCAGTGATAAAAAACAGTAATAGCGGTTATAGTAGTACCTAATGTATCTGCGTATTTCATTCATTAAATATGAATATTCAATATTTGTAAAAAAAATAATGTATTACTTGCTTTTTTTAAAAAATCGTATTATATTTGCAACATATAGGATAGATAATTTTTATAACAAATAAAATTACTCATATGCCAAAGTATAATATTATAGAAAAAAAGGACAAGGCAGCTGTCTATCGTGCGCTGGTTAGTCCGAAACTAATGGATAATCTGAAAGAACAAATTCTTGAGATTGTCTTAATTCAGAAAAAGTATAAGGATAAAGATTATTCTGCTAAGAAGTTGGCAGAGGAACTTCATACTAATACTCGTTATATATCGGCTGTCGTCAGCGTGAAATTTCATACTAACTATACCTCATTTGTCAATAAGTTCCGCATAGAGGATGCTATGGCAATGCTTGTTGATAAGAGATATCAAGACTATAATATGGAAGATATCTCTGATATGGTAGGTTTTTCTAATCGCCAGAGTTTTTATGCTTCTTTTTATAGGATTAATGGTATGACTCCTCGTAAATACAAGATGAATAATCTCAAATTTCATCCGGAGCCTAAAAAGAAAGAAGGAAAAATAAAAGGAAATAAAATTACGAAAGCAAAGAAAGATTAATTTGAATTTATGACTGATGATTTTAAGTATTCAGAAGAGGCTTTCGCGGATTTACAGATGCTACGGTATCGTCTGAATGGGTTTAATAGTCTTTCACTTCAACAGAAATTATATGTTTATTGTCTTAGCAAGGCTGCTCTGTCGGGTAGGGATATTACCTTTGACCAGCAAGGCAAGTATAATCTTTTGATTCGCAAGACGCTTGAAGTAATTTATTCTAAATTTGATGGTGATCGCAACCAAAGTGATTTTAAGGCTTTGGAGATTTATCTTAAAAGGATATGGTTCTCATCAGGTATTTATCATCACTATGGTTGCGAAAAATTCTTGCCTCATTTTTCTGAAGATTTCTTTCGTAAACAATTCTTATCTATTGATGAAAAGCAACTTCCTTTAGCAAAGGACCAGACTAAGTCGGAATTATTAGAAGTGCTCGTTCCTATTATTTTTAATTCGAAAATATTACCTAAAAGAGTTAATCAAACTGACGGAGAAGATCTTGTTAAAACGTCTGCTTGTAACTTTTATGAAGGAGTTAGCCAACAAGAGGTGGAGTCTTTCTATATGCAAAAGAAAACAGATTCCAGCAAACAGCCTTCTTGGGGATTGAACTCAAAGCTTGTCAAGGAAGGGGGACGCATAAAAGAATTTGTTTGGAAAGAAGATGGTATGTATGGTGCAGCCATAAAGCAAATTATATTTTGGCTTACTAAATCCTTGGACTATTCTGAGAATGAAGAGCAGAAAAATGTTATTAAAAAACTTGTAAAGTATTATAAATCAGGTAATCTTAAAGACTTTGATGACTATTCCATTGCATGGGTAGCTCAAAATAAAGGATCTATAGATACAATCAATGGTTTTATTGAAGTGTATGGTGATCCGCTTGGACTGAAAGGTACGTGGGAAGGACTTGTGGAGTATACGGATAAAGTTGCAACAAAGCGTACTCGTGCTATTTCTGAAAATGCCCAGTGGTTTGAGGATCATTCTCCTGTTGATCCGCGTTTTCGTAAGCCAAAAGTAAAAGGTGTGTCCGCTAATGTGATCTGTGCTGCTATGCTTGGTGGAGATGAGTATCCGGCATCGGCTATTGGTATTAATTTGCCTAATGCAAATTGGATTCGTTCTGCATATGGAAGCAAGAGTGTTACAATAGGAAATCTGACACATGCCTATAATATGGTTGCTCATGGAAATGGATTCTTAGATGAGTTTGTCATTGATAAATTGACACGAGAACATATTGAAAAGTATGGTGAAGTCTGTGATGACTTACATACAGATCTTCATGAGTGCCTTGGTCATGGAAGTGGCCGGTTGTTGCCTGGTACGGATGAAGATGCGCTTAAGGCTTATGGCAATACGATAGAGGAAGCTCGTGCTGATCTTTTCGGGCTTTATTATATAGCTGATAAAAAATTGGTTGAACTAGGACTGCTTTCTGATGAGGAAGCATATAAGAGCCAATATTATACTTATATGATGAATGGATTGATGACCCAATTGGTGCGTATCAAGCCTGGTCTTAATATTGAAGAGGCACATATGAGAAATCGTGCCCTTATTGCTTATTGGGTTCTTGATCATGCTGGCGAAGCTATGGAACTTGTTAAAGTGAAAGGCAAGACATATTTGCGTATTAATGATTATCTCAAGATGCGTGATCTATTCGGGACGTTTTTAGCTGAAATACAGCGCATTAAGAGTGAAGGTGATTATCAGGCTGCCCGTGAATTAGTTGAGACTTATGCCGTTAAAATTGATCCTAAGCTTCATGAGGAGATCCTTTTGCGATATCAAAAATTAAATATTGCACCTTATAAGGGATTTATAAATCCGAAAATGACCTTGGTGTGTGATGAAGAAGGTAATTATAAAGATGTTAAACTTGACTATACTGAGAGTTTCGCGGAACAAAATCTTCGCTATAGTAAGGAATATGCAACATTGATTTGATATGGTTAACGAAGAAACAAAGTTTAAATTAAAGGAAATTCGTTCCTCTTACCGATTGATGATGAATGGTCCTGGATCCCAGTCAATGCGTGAAAAAGGACTTGATTATAAGATTAATTGGGGAGTCCCTTTAATTAGTCTCAAGCAAATGGCCGTCCAATATGGGAAGGATTATGATCTTGCCGTAGAACTCTGGAAAGATGACATTCGGGAAAGTAAAATTTTGGCAACATTAATTATGCCAGTGGATAAAATGCTTCCTGAGATTACTGATATATGGATGGATAGTATTCATAATCAGGAAATAGTAGAAATGTTGGCATTCAATTTATTGCAATATGTAGATTATGCACCAGTTATTGCTTATCAGTGGATGTCATATAATAGCCCATTTTATCAGATAGCTGCTTACGACATTTTGTCACGTCTTTTTATGCAAGGAAAGGAACCTAATGAACGCGGAATAAATGAGTTCCTTGATCAGGTTGCAGTTGCTCTCCAAGGGGATCATATAGGTGTAAAGCATGCTGCATCCAATTGTGTCCAGCGCTTTGCGGATATGGGAATAGTCTATAGGCGCATGGCAAAGAATGCTTTGAAAGAAATAATGGAGATTTATGATTCATTTTAAAAATCACTAGATAAATTCTTTCTTGGATATAGATATATCACTTCTTTTTGTTACAAAAGCTGATTTTTTAAGTTGTTTTTGCTACAATCTTTTGTATCTTATTTTAAAATTTAGTAACTTTGGAGCTGTTTTGTAGGACGAGTATGCAAAATGAAAGAGAATATAAAAGAAAAGGTTAGACAGGTGCTGGATAGTTATCTTGAGATGAGTGGTCATCGCAAGACCCCTGAACGCTATGCGATATTAGATGCTTGTTATAGTCTAGGAGGGCATTTTACACTTGATGAACTGGGCGAAAAGGTTAAAGAAAATAATTTTCGCGTGAGTCGTGCAACCTTGTATAATACGGTAAAACTTTTTATAGAACTCCGACTTATTACTCGGCATAATTTGCAGGATGGTACAAAGTATGAAGCTTGTTTGGATAATGATAATCATGTCCATCAGATTTGTACGGTTTGTGGCAAAGTGACAGAAGTCTGTGCGCCGCTCATTCTACAGGCGGTTAAAGATACAAAGCTAAAGCGCTTCAGGAAGGATGGCTTTACCTTATATATATATGGTATATGCAGTTCTTGCCAGTCAAAGCTGACTAAGCGGCGTATGCTAGAAGAAAAAGGAAAATCTAAGAAACCAAATAAAAATGAACACAGGTAAAGTGGATGTCCTGCTCGGTTTGCAGTGGGGCGATGAGGGTAAAGGAAAGGTAGTCGATGTTTTGACTCCCAGGTATGATGTCGTGGCTCGTTTCCAAGGAGGTCCTAATGCTGGACATACATTGGAATTTGAAGGCCAAAAGTATGTACTCCGTTCTATTCCTTCTGGGATTTTCCAGGGAGGAAAGGTCAATATCATTGGCAATGGTGTAGTCCTGGCTCCAGATCTTTTTATGGAAGAAGCCATGGATTTGGAAAAGAGTGGTCACGACTTGAAAAGCCGTCTTCATATTTCTAAAAAGGCACATCTTATTATGCCTACTCATCGTCTTCTGGATAAGGCTATAGAGGCTGCTAAAGGCAAAAATAAGGTTGGTACAACAGGTAAAGGCATTGGCCCGACTTATACAGACAAGGTCAGCCGTAATGGCTTGCGTGTAGGCGATATTCTTGATCATTTTGAGGATAAGTATGCTGCCCATAAATCTCTTCATATGAAGCGGCTGGAAGCTTTAGGATGGACTGACTTTTCAGAGCTTGATGCTATTGAAAAAAAATGGATGCAGGGTATCAAGTATATGAAGCAATTTAAATTTGTTGACAGTGAGCATGAGATTAATCATATCTTGCGTAGTGGCAAAAACATTCTCTGTGAAGGTGCACAAGGAACTATGCTTGATGTTGATTTTGGCAGTTATCCTTTTGTCACTTCATCCAATACTGTTTGTGCCGGTGCTTGCACAGGTTTAGGAGTCGGTCCTAATAAAATAGGTGAAGTTTATGGAATAATGAAAGCTTATTGTACTCGTGTAGGTGCAGGACCTTTTCCAACAGAGCTCTTTGATACTACAGGGAAGAAAATTCGTGATTTGGGTCATGAGTATGGTGCGGTAACAGGACGTGAGCGTCGTTGTGGTTGGATCGATTTGGTACAGTTGCGCTATTCCATTATGCTGAATGGAGTTACACAGTTGATATTGATGAAGAGTGATGTCCTGGACAGTTTTAAGACTGTTAAGGCTTGTACAGGTTATAAACTTCCTAATGGTGAGACAACAGAAGAGTTGCCTTTTGAACTTGAAGGCGCAGAACCAATTTATAAGGAGATGCCAGGATGGAATACTGATATGACGAGATTTACTTTGGAGGATCAATTCCCGAAAGAATTTAATGACTATATCAATTTTCTGGAAGATTTCCTGGAGACACCAATTAAGATTGTCTCTATTGGCCCTGACCGTGATCAGACTATTGTAAGAAAGTAATATTTATTGTTTGTTAAAATTCAGACAGGCATGAAATACACGCAGTCCAAATGGATACCTTGTGTATTTCGTGCCTGTCGTGTCGATAAAAAATACATATATCTATGGCTCAAAAACCATCTATTCCTAAAGGAACACGCGACTTCGGCCCTATAGAAATGGCTAAGCGCAATTATATATTTGATACTATAAAAGAGGTTTATTCCCTTTATGGTTTTCAGCAGATTGAGACTCCTGCAATGGAGACTCTTCATACTTTAATGGGAAAGTATGGAGAGGAAGGTGATCAATTGCTTTTTAAAGTCCTTAATTCAGGAGACTATCTTAAGAAAGTCTCTGAAGAGGATTTGCAGGAACGCAATGTTCTTCGCCTCCAGACTAAACTTTGTGAAAAGGGACTTCGCTATGACCTTACTGTGCCTTTCGCCCGTTATGTCGTAATGCATCGTGATGAATTGCAATTGCCCTTTAAGCGTTATCAAATTCAACCAGTGTGGCGTGCCGATCGCCCCCAGAAGGGTCGTTATCGTGAATTTTATCAGTGTGATGCTGATATTGTCGGTTCTGACTCTTTGCTCAATGAGGTAGAATTGATGCAGATTGTTGATAAGGTGTTTACTCGTTTTCGCATTCGTGTTCAGATTAAGATTAACAATCGTAAGATCCTGGCCGGTATCGCAGAGGTTATCGGAGCACCAGACAAAATGGTTGACATTACGGTTGCTATTGATAAACTCGACAAAATAGGACTTGAAAATGTCAATGTGGAATTGAAGAATGACGGATTATGTGAAGAATCTATTGCTAAGTTGCAGCCTATTCTTAAGATGTCCGGAACTAATGATGAGAAACTAGCTACTATTAAAGATGTATTGAAAGATTCAAAACTTGGGCTTAAAGGCATAGAAGAGGTGGCCTTTATTTTAAATACTTTAAAGACCTTTAAACTGGAAAATGAAATTCAACTAGACTTGACCCTTGCTCGTGGACTTAATTATTACACTGGTGCAATCTTTGAAGTTAAAGCGCTTGATGCAGAAATGGGCAGCATTACCGGTGGTGGTCGCTATGACAATCTGACAGGTATTTTCGGGATGCCGGGGCTTAGTGGAGTTGGTATCAGTTTTGGTGCTGACCGTATCTATGATGTTCTCAATGTTCTCGATTTGTATCCAAAGGAGACAATTAATACTACGCAAGTATTTTTCATAAATTTTGGAGATAAGGAAACAGCCTATAGTTTACCCATCTTGAAAGAAGTTCGTGATGCAGATATTCGTGCAGAAATTTTTCCTGATAATGCAAAGATGAAAAAGCAGATGAATTATGCCAATGCCAAGAATATTCCTTATGTTGTTTTTACTGGTGACAAAGAGATCGAGGCAGGAAAGGTTACGGTGAAGGATATGATGACAGGTGGACAAAAACAGGTCTCTTCTGAAGAGCTTATCAACATTGTGAAGAAAGGTGTTGTAATTTAATATGAAGAAAATAATTCGACTGCTTAGTTTGCTGTCTATTATTCTTGTTCTTACATCGAGTAAGCATCAGACAACCATTTTTATTATTGGCGATTCTACTGCCGCTGAGAAATTGCATCCGACAACAAATCCAGAACGTGGTTGGGGTATGGTCTTTCAGGGATGTTTTACAGAAGATATTCTTGTAGATAATCATGCTGTTAATGGTGAATCTACTAAGAGTTTTATTGATGAGGGAAAGTGGCAAAAGGTTCTCGATAAAATTAAGCCTGGTGATTATGTATTCATCGAATTCGGTCATAATGATGAGAAGAGTAAAGATCCTCGCCGCTATACACAAGTCGGGTCAACTTTTGATGCTAACCTCCGTCGTTTTGTAAAAGAGACGCGGGAGCGTAAAGGAGTACCTGTATTATTTAATTGTGTCGTTCGTCGTTGTTTCTGGTCTGCTAGGTTAGATTCTGTTGATGATGAAAGACTTCGCAGTACTTTTTATGATGGGAATGAGACGATTACAAGTGATACACTTATAGATACCCATGGGGCGTATAAAGATGTACCTGCAAAAATTGCAAGAGAAATGAATGTCCCTTTTATCAATGCTAATAAAATAACACATGATATAGAACAAGGAATGGGAGTGATAGGGAGCCGAAAACTTCATATGTGGTTTCTTCCTGCTGAAAATAAGCTTGTTCCTAAAGGAAAGAAGGATAATACACATTATAACTATAATGGGGCGCATATTATAGCCAATGCTTTGGCTGATGCTGTTGGCAGGCAGATCCCGGAATTGAAGAAGTATGTGCGCCATTACGATTATGTGGTATCCGCTCAGGGGAGAGGTAATTTCATGAATCTGCAGGAGGCTGTTAAGGCTGTGCCTGCTGGAAAAAAAATACAGATTTTAATTCTTGATGGAACCTGGAGAAAGCCTGTTGTCCCTATAGGAAAGAACATTAAATTTGTAATGTACTCCTCTGTGAAGATCATTAAATAAATGTTTATTGGTCTTCTGATATTTAAAAGTATTTATTTATTGAATAAATTACATTAATATTTTTGTAATTTATTCAATTTCATTTGCTTTATAACAAACTATTTCTTATATTTGCACCAAATTAAAAAAAATAAAATATGAAAATGCGAGACGAGGCTTATAAACGCCTTGCAGAACACGGAGTAAGGCCGTCAGTTCAGCGTATGGCAATAATGGAATTTCTGCTTGAAAATCCTATTCATCCTACTGTTGATGACGTATACCAGGGACTATGTCATGAAATACCGACATTAAGTAAAACAACAGTATATAGTACTTTGCGTCTTTTTTCTGAACATGATGCAGCTCAGATGCTGACCATAGATGATCATCGTGTGTGCTATGATGGAAACACAGAACCGCATGTCCATTTCTTTTGTAAGCGTTGCGGTAAAGTTTATGATTTGTTTGACGAAACGGCTCCAATAGTAAAGGGAACGAAAGTCGTTGATGGGAATATTGTTGAAGAAGAGCAGTTGTATTATCGAGGTATCTGCAAAGAGTGTGCTGCTAAAGAAGAAAAAACAAAAAATTAGAATCAATATTTAAGGCATATTTTATGCAATTTATTGTATGGAATAACTTTATAAACCCGGAGGAACAGATCTTGAAAATAGATTAGCCTTCGGGTTTTTATATGGATTATTTAAAGTTGTGGAACAATACTTTTTTATATATGATTATATTGTTAACAGAAGAGCATCATTTGCCTAGCGAGTTGCTTATAGAAGATATATCAGCTAATGTGAAAAATGTCTGCTCATGAATTTTAGCATATTGAGTTCTCCTTTAAAGTGTCTTAAGCTTTATTCTTTGAGTTTTAAAGCCGTCTGCTTTAACTGTTAGTGTTATCTTTGAAGAAGTCCGTCCGGCTCTTAAAATCACGAGAGCAGAACCTTGATAGAGGCATCGCTCGTTGCCGACAAACATTTCATTGGAACGAATGTTGCCGTTATCCACAGCAACAATCCTCGCATCACCTTCGATATTAAATGTCAATTTATTATTAGCCATAGGAACTCTTCTACCTTTGCTGTCGACGGCATGGATGCGAATATGCATTAAGTCTAGTCCGTCTGCTTTCCATATTTCCTGATCAGCAATAAGCTTGAGTTTTGTAGCCTTACTTGTTGTCTCGGATTTAAAAGAAGCCACCTCTTTATGGTTGTTATATCCGACAGCTTTAATGTATCCAGGTTTATATTCTATATTTTTGAACATGAATTTATCACGATGAGCAGGATCCTTCGTGTTTTGTTGTTCAGCAACCATTTTGCCATTAATTATGAGAGCAACTTTTTCACAATTGCTGTATACATTAATATTATATTTTCTTCCTGGTGTGCGATTCCAATGATCAGTCATTTCCTCATTATTAAACTTAATCCCATTCCATTCAGTCTGGTTCGCAGCTTGATCTACAATGCCAATATGTATAGTCGGCGTGTCTGGCATAAACATGCTTTTTAATAGATAGGCGATAGGTTTAGGCTGCAGAGATATATCAAAGCTTCCTTGATCCCAGCCTTTGGCAGGCCATCCCATAGATTCTCCAAGATAGTCAATCTGTCCCCAGTAAGCCAGTCCGATGACTTTATTTAAGTTCATGCTGAAGAAGTTGGGTCCCATCATTGTAGTATTTGCCTCGCTCTGATAAAAAGTCATCCATGGAAATCTCTTGTGGTCACCAGGGAAATACATATACCGATAATTGTAAGCCTGTACATCAGTGATCATTGCCAAGTTGCAAGGGAGTGAATCTGTTTCCCAGTTTCTGCCTCTTGGGTGCATGGCAACGGTTACTTTTCTAGTATTATCATATCTTTTCAGTACGGGATACATCATCTTATAAGGTGTTACTCCCCAATCGTTAAAAGGAAGGTTGCCATAGGTTTGCAGTTCATTTCCTAAACTCCACATTACAACGGATGGATGGTTGCGATCCCGTTTAATCCATTCTGGCAGGTCGTATGACCAAATATTGAGCCATGGAGTTCTTCCTCCCGCATATTGAGTAAGCCATTTGTCATATAATTCATCAACGACAAGAAATCCAAGTTTGTCACAGAGATTGAGAAAACTTTCACTATACGGATTATGTGAAGTCCTTATGTGGTTGAACCCAAAGCTTTTCAGCAGCCTTAGCCGTTTTTCGATTGCTCTCGGATAAGCCGCTGCTCCAAGTGCGCCTAATGTATGATGATTAGCGATGCCTTTAAGCAATACTTTTTTTCCATTTAGCTTCAGACCAAAGTCTGGTCCTATCTCAATAGTGCGGATGCCAAAGCTTTGTGTAGTAATATCCTTTATATTTCCGTTTTGATCATATAACGTAACTTCTGCGGTATAAAGATATGGATCATTGCAATCCCATAAGTGTGGATTGGTAATGTTAAAGGAGTCTAGCTGGAGTTCATTTGTTCTCATGCGGTGAGAGAAAGGATAATCTTTTCTGCTTTCTGCAACCATATTTCCTTGTGCGTCAAGGATACGTTCTTTTAGGGTTACAATATCTTGTTTAGTATAATTGGCAACTTCTGCTTGTACTTTAATCAGACGGTTGTCTACTGTAGTGATATATAAAGGATGGCGGACAAAAAAAAGGTCAGGATCTGTAACGATGATATGTACATCCCGGAAAAGTCCTCCTCCTGTATACCATCTGGAATTGTCTGCACCACTAGTGCTGGCACGAACTACAATATCGTTGGGCTCACCATATTTGAGTTCATTAGAGATATCACATTCGAATCCGACATAGCCATAATCGGTGCCACCAACAAGCTTTCCATTGACATACACATCGCCGATATACATAATGCCGTCAAAATCAATGAGTATTCTCTTGCCCTTTAAAGAGATGGAAGGGGTAAAAGACTTGCGATACCATCCTTCGCCCATTTCTTTGAAACCACGTGCAGATAAACGACTTTTAACATTTGAAGCTGCATCTGAATGATCAGCCTTCTCGTTTTTCCCCGGTACTACCCAAGGTTCTTCGATTTGAAAATCGTGAGGTACATCTATGTTACGCCATTCTGTAACCGTGTCAATACTATTTATATTGATATGTCCCAGATGAAATTTCCATCCGAAATCAAAATTAATGTTTTGTCTGGGAGAATCTGTAGCTTGAGCCATCAAACAGCAGATAAAAGCACATAATATCAGAAAAATTCTTTTCATGTAAATTGGAGATGTATTTATTAATCAGGTATGTTATTTTGCAAAAGTAATATTTGTTTCTGATTAGGGTCTTTGTTTTTTGATATTTATACCCGTAAATAGAGCCAATACATACTATTTTATTTGAATTTCTTTATATCCGACGAGTTGATCATACCTTCCATTAGAATCACGATAGTAGATAAGAGCCTGATATTTGTTTTTTGTCTGATAGAAATTTCCTTCTGATGGGACTCCCGCTGTTGTCCCGTCAGGATGGAGAACAAGATATTGATAACTGTAGTAACCTTGTTTCAGAAGAACTGTTGAATAGTAGAATTTACCAGCCTGATCATAATCCATCTTATATTTTTGCAGGAAAGAGTCGTGAGTCCAGTTGCCATTTAAATAGACATCACCATCAGCCTGTGGTGATATTAGTTTAAAGTGAACTTGCAAGTAATCACATGTTGTTGAGATATTTCTGTTGTCGCTGTTGCGGATCAAAAAGCCTCCGTTAGCGGATTCGTCATAATCGTAGTTTGGTCTTGGCTCATTAGGCCAGATGTATGCATTATAATATATTCCATCCCAGTTGATGTTTTCTACTCCCATTGTTGGATGGCTTACATCAAGCATCTCGAATTTATGATATTCATTATTACCGGAGAAAATCAAATCAGAGTTATGTATCCACTCTAATCCATCCAATTTAACAAACTGTGGTTTAGTATTATATACAGCATTGTCATATCTCCCATTCTGTAATACCACCGTTTTTATCTGTGACAGATAATCCGTGACCTTCAAATTACCATAATTAAGAACCATGCCCAATTGCTGGTGTGAGAGATTTGTGTCAATATCTGTTTGTGTTGTGACATTCAGGCCTATTGCCATCAACGGTTCTACAACCATGAAGCAAGCTGTAAAGATTGGCTGATTACTATTGTCCATATCATATACCGTTACTTTATAGTTACCGCTTAGTTTTAATTTTACATTGTCATCAGGTATTTGGAAATGATAATGAGAATAAAGATTTGTGGTGTTAATTGACTCTTCAAAGTCTTCAATAACATTATTTTCTGCAAATCCTTCTATGTAATCACTGGAGAAAATGCCTTGTGATACAGACCAGTCAGCATCGCAATGTTCTATCTTATATGCATACCGATGATAAGAATGGGTGAAATCGTCAAAATCAATGTTTATTACATCGTCCGTATTAAGCTTTATAATTGGCATCTCTTGCCAGTTATCGTTCATCACAACTTGTAAGGATGCAATACTGTCAGAATAGATCTTATTACGCTGAGCTTTTGCTGAAAAGGGGAAAAGCAAGAGCATAAGACATGAAAAAAGGAAAAAATGATAGTAATGATATTTCATGCTATAATGGAATTAATCAATAATGCTTTTGCAAAAGTACAGTAATTGTTCCTTATTTCAAAGTAATTGATATTTTCTTTTTCAGTATTTTCTTTGGGTTGTCTTGATTTTCTATTATCTTTGCAAATAAAAATAGCATTTATGATAGAAGTAAAAATAAAAGATGCGGCTTTGCGTAAGGCTGCCGGGGATATGGATGAATTCGTACAGGTTTTCGTTAATGCTATCCAGAACGCTATTGGTGGAGAGCTTACCGTTGAGATCATGCAACAACTTAATTCAGATCAGATCACTCTTCTTGCCTGGAATATTCTTCATGGGGAGGTCATGGACGGTGGATTTATCCAACTTATTCATAATGGATATGGTGGATTTATTTTCATCAATCCAACAGATAAAGCTTTCCGAGAGTGGGGGCTGGAGGAACTCTGCAGTCTTATTCGTCATGCTCATAAAAGTTATAATAAACACAAGAATGTCATAGAGCGTGAGTGTTCCGATGAAGAGTTCATGGTCCTCTATGAGCAGATGAGTGAATTTGATGACTATGATGATGCTTTCATAGAGCATGAAGAGCAATGGACTTCTGCTGTGGCACATTATATTGACGGGTATATAGATAACTTTGCAACTATTATTACAGAATGAAAAAACAAGATTCTAATATATCTAAGCATAATTCTATACAGATCAAGAATAAAAAGGCCTCTTTTGAATACTTTTATGTTGATACCTTTTGTGCGGGCATTGTCCTGACTGGTACGGAGATAAAATCTATTCGTGCAGGGAAAGCTTCTCTTGTAGATACTTATTGCTACATCATTGATGGCGAAATATGGATAAAAGGCATGTATGTCGCGCCTTATTTTTATGGATCATTTAGTAATGTCAATTCCCGTCGGGATCGTAAACTACTGCTGACTAAGAAAGAAATACGTAAACTGCAGGAAGCAACTAAGGATGTAGGCTTCACTATTGTTCCAACACTTCTCTTTATTGATGAGCATGGACGAGCTAAGGTGAATATTGCTTTGGCTAAAGGTAAAAAAGAATATGACAAGCGGCAGACTCTTCGCGAAAAACAGGATCGAAGAGACATGGACCGGGCTGTAAAACATTTTTAAGATTCTGTTTGAAAAATGGTAAGGCAATGAATAGACTTCAAAATGTGATAAAGCAACGAGTGCTGATCCTTGATGGGGCGATGGGTACCATGATTCAGTCCTATCATCTTCAGGAAGCAGATTTCCAGGGAGAGAGATTTAAGCATTCATCTGTCTTGATGAAGGGCAATAATGATATGCTTAATATTACTCGTCCTGATATTATTGAGGATATTCATAACCGCTATCTTAAAGCGGGAGCTGATTTGATCACTACAAACACTTTTTCCTCTCAGCGCATATCTGAAGCTGACTATAAGCTTGAAAATTACAGTAGAGAGATCGCTCGTCAGGGTGCTGAAATCGCCAGAAGATGTGCAGATCATTATTCTACTGCGGATAAACCGCGCTTTGTATGCGGAGATATAGGACCAACAAATAAAACTTGTTCAATGAGCCCTGATGTAAGCAACCCTGCAGTGCGCGAGATTACTTATGATGAACTCTTTGATGCATACTGTGAAGAAATAGAAGGGCTTATTGAAGGAGGAGTGGATGCGCTTCTTGTAGAAACTGTCTTTGATACCTTGAATGCTAAAGCTGCTATTGATGCCTGCGTTCAGACTATGGCTAAATATCATCTTGATCTTCCGGTTATGGTGAGTTTCACAGTCAGCGATCTTGCCGGAAGAACATTGAGTGGGCAGACTATAGGCGCTCTACTTGCGACCATGTCTTCTTATCCTATTTTTTCTATAGGTTTTAACTGCGGTTTCGGTGCTGATCAAATGAAGCCTTTTATTAAGGAGCTGTCTGCAAAGGCTCCTTTTTATATTACCTGCCATCCTAATGCCGGTTTACCTAATGCTATGGGACTTTATGATGAGACGCCAGAGACGATGGCTTCTAAGATGGCAGAACTGGTGAATGAAGGACTTGTAAATATCGTAGGGGGATGTTGTGGTACCACAGATGAATTTATCGCAAAATATCCTTCTTTCACTGAAGGAAAGAAGCCACATGTTCCTTTAAACTATTCTAAGACAATGTGGTTGTCCGGACTTGAACTTTTAGATGTGACATCAGAAGTTCGTTTCGTAAATGTAGGCGAGCGCTGTAATGTGGCTGGTAGTAGGAAATTCCTGCGATTGATTAAAGAAAAAAAATATGACGAAGCAGCCTCTGTAGCTCGTAAGGAAGTGGAGGACGGTGCTCTCGTCATTGATATAAATATGGATGACGCCTTGCTTGATGCCAAGGCGGAAATGGTTAATTTTCTTAATCTTATTGCCGGCGAACCGGATATTGTTAAGGTTCCTGTTATGATTGATTCCAGCAAGTGGGATGTTATTATAGCAGGGTTGAAGTGCTGTCAGGGTAAATGTATTGTTAATTCCATTTCACTCAAAAATGGAGAAACTGAATTTATAGCTCATGCTCGTGAGGTAAAACGATTTGGAGCAGCTTGTGTAGTAATGTGCTTTGATGAAAAGGGACAGGCTATAACTTATGAAAGAAAGATAGAAATAGCACAGAGAGCCTATTATCTATTGACAAAGGTTGTCGGAATGAATCCTCTGGACATCATTTTTGATCCGAATGTTCTTTCTATAGCAACAGGTATGGAAGAACATGATAATTATGCTGTTGATTTCATTAAGGCTACAGGATGGATAAAGAAAAATCTTCCTGGAGCTCATGTCAGTGGCGGCGTGAGCAATTTGAGTTTCTCTTTTCGTGGCATTAATTATATCCGTGAGGCTATGCATGCTGTATTTCTTTATTATGCTATAGGACAGGGCATGGATTTTGGTATTGTCAACCCGTCTGCAAAAGTTACATATTCAGATATTCCTGCTGCTGATCTTAATATTATTGAGGATGTTGTGCTTAACAGGCGTAAAGATGCTTCAGAGAAGCTAATAGAGCTGGCTGACAAAATTAAAAACAGGCAGGATGCAAATAAAATGGCAGTAAAGTCTGGAAAATATGTTTCTGATGCTTCTGAAAATTATGCGTGGAGAAAAGATTCTCTTGATAACCGATTGGCTTATGCTTTGCGTAAAGGGATTGGAGATTATCTGAAAGAAGATCTTGAGGAGGCTCTTGGTAAATACCCTCATGCTGTGAATATTATTGAAGGTCCTTTGATGTCGGGTATGAATCAAGTAGGAGAACTCTTTGGTGCAGGCAAGATGTTTCTGCCGCAAGTGGTGAAAACAGCTCGGACGATGAAGCAGGCTGTGACAATACTCCAACCATCCATTGAAAAGGAGAAGACTGAAGGGTCCTCTAAAGCAGGTAAAATCCTTTTAGCTACGGTAAAAGGGGATGTTCATGATATTGGCAAAAATATTGTAGCGGTAGTTATGGCATGTAATAACTATGAGGTTATTGATATGGGAGTGATGGTTCCTGCTGAACAGATTGTGAAGAAAGCTATTGAAAAAGAAGTTGATCTTATTGGACTTAGTGGGCTGATAACTCCTTCTTTGGAAGAAATGGTTAATGTGGCTATTGAACTCCGCAAGGCGCACCTTGAAATACCGATTATGATTGGTGGAGCTTCAACAAGTCAGTTGTATGTAGCTTTGAAGATAGCTCCCGTTTATGGTGGTCCTGTGGTGTGGATGAAGGATGCATCGCAGAATCCTGTTATTGCATCTAAATTGCTTAATGAGGATGAAAAATCTGACTATGGGAAGAAATTAAATGAGAAGTATAGACGCCTGCGTTCTGATTATCAACAGGAACAGTTGAAATTCATTCCTCTTGATGAGGCTCGTAGAAATAAACTGGATTTGTTTGATGAATAAGAGAATACTATGATAAAGAACATTTTATTAGATCTTGGAGGTGTTATCATGAGAATTAATGATGGTGAAGCCACAAGACGATTTGAGAAGTTAGGATTAAGCGATGCGGGCAAGCGTTTGAATTCTTATGTACAGAGTGGGTTCTTTGGAGATCTGGAAGAAGGAAAGATCACAGATGAAGAATTTTGCAAATTGTTATCCGTGGAAGTGGGGAGGAAACTTACCTGGGATGAATGCCAATGGGCATGGTTGGGTTATCGTAAGGATGTTCCTCAGCATTATCTTGATTTTATTTCCCAGTTGCGTCTAAAGGGATATCGTGTTATCCTGGCTTCCAATACAAATCAGTTTATGCAAAAATGGGCTGAGAGCGATTTTGATGGTAAAGGCGGCTCTATTGCTGATTATTTTGATGCTATGTATAGGAGTTATGAGTGGGGATTAATGAAGCCTGATAAGATGTTCTTTCGTAATATACTGATGAAAGAAGTTATTCGGCCAGAAGAGACTCTTTTCGTTGATGATAGCCCACGTAACATTACTGCTGCCAGTGATTTGGGCATTTTAAGTCTTTGCCCACAAAAAAAAGAAGACTGGACTGTAATGGTGAGGAAGTTTTTGAAAAGATGAAATGCAAACATTCTTGTTATTTACAATAATTTTCAGATAAACCATGAAATTGTCGGTTGACAAAAATAATTCTATTTTATTTTGTTAATCTTATTGATTATGTTACCTTTGCACAAAGGATAAAAATTATAATATGTTCAAGAAGAAAAGAAGATGGCATTGCCTGTCAGGTCAACCTTTGACAGAACTTGATAAAAAGGTGATGTATTGGGAAAATAAAGGCAAGGAAGTGCCTACGCGAGATATGGTAAGAACTTCTGAGCAAATTGAGGGCATTCGTATTGCAGGAAAGTTAAATACGGGTTGTCTGGATGCTGTGGCTGCTGAAATTCATGAAGGCATGACTACACTGGATATTGATGATGTCTGCATGCAATATTGTAAAGACCATGACTGTCACCCTTCATGCCTTAATTATGAAGGTTTCCCCAAAAGTGTATGTACCAGCATTAATGAAGTGGTTTGTCATGGTATTCCTAAAAAGGAAGATGTACTGAAGGCCGGAGATATTGTTAACGTTGATATGACCCTTGATTATAAAGGCTATTATGGCGATGCTTCCCGCATGTTTATTATTGGAGAGACAACACCAGAGAAAGAACAGCTTGTGCGGGTCACTAAAGAATGCCTTGATCTTGGAGCCGAGGCTGCAAAGCCTTATGGCTTTCTGGGGGATATAGGGCATGCTATCCAGCAACATGCTGAAAAATATGGTTATGGGGTTGTCCGCGATCTTTGTGGTCATGGTGTGGGACTGGCTATGCATGAGGAACCGGATGTCTTGCATTATGGACATAAAAATACCGGAATGCTCCTTGTACCGGGGATGACTTTTACCATTGAACCTATGATAAATATGGGTACGTGGCAAGTGTTCCTTGATGCTGATGATCCGTATGGATGGGAAATTATTTCTGGTGATGAAAAGCCTTCGGCACAGTGGGAGCATACGTTCCTTATGACAGAACAGGGTGTAGAGATTTTATCATACTAAAATGTTGGATCAAGATATATATATATTGGGTTTGGAAAGCAGCTGTGATGATACATCTGCGGCTGTAATGAAAAATGGTGTTCTTTTAAGCAATATTACTGCTTCGCAGGAAGTACATCGTGCATATGGAGGTGTTGTTCCAGAATTGGCTTCACGCGCACATCAGCAGAATGTCGTACCTGTTGTTGATCAGGCCTTGAAAAGAGCCGGTGTTACGAAAGAACAGTTGAGTGCTGTCGCTTTTACACGTGGCCCGGGACTGATGGGATCTCTCCTTGTCGGAGTCAGCTTTGCCAAGGGGTTTGCGCGTTCTCTTGATATCCCTATGATAGATGTTAATCATCTGCAAGGGCATGTCATGGCACATTTTATTAAATCAGAAGAGGATGATAACACAGTGCCCCCATATCCTTTTTTGTGCCTTTTGGTTTCGGGTGGAAATAGTCAGATCGTGAAAGTAAATGCTTATAACGATATGCAGATTCTGGGACAGACCATTGACGACGCAGCAGGTGAGGCTATTGATAAATGTTCGAAAGTAATGGGCCTGGGATATCCAGGTGGACCTATCATTGATAAACTTGCTCGTAAAGGTAACCCTAATGCTTTCAAGTTTTCAGAACCCAATATACCCGGACTAAATTATAGTTTTTCTGGTTTGAAGACATCCTTCCTGTATAGCCTTCAAAAATGGGTGAAAGAGGACCCTGATTTCGTAGAGCACCATAAGGAAGACCTTGCTGCAAGTCTTGAATATACTGTTGTAGATATACTGATGAAGAAATTGCGTATGGCGGTCAATGACACAAAGATTACTCATGTGGGTGTAGCTGGTGGAGTATCGGCTAATACTGGTTTACGCAATGCCTTCAAGGAACATGCTGCAAAATATGGCTGGACTATATATATACCTAAATTCAGTTATACTACAGATAATGCAGCGATGATAGCGTGTGTGGGTACCTTCAAATATAAGGACCATGATTTCTGTAGTATTGATAAACCAGCTTTTTCAAAAGTAACATTAGAATAAAATGGAATTAGAAACAAAAGTATTAAGTAAGCAAATTCAGGATTTATTATATAGTAAAGGAAAAACTTTTGGTACAGCGGAAAGTTGTACCGGAGGTAGAATTGCTGAGGCTATTATTGCCGTATCTGGTGCGTCCGATTATTTTAAGGGGGGGGTCGTATCTTATACTAATGAGGTAAAAGAAAACTTGCTTGGTGTAAGCCATCAAGTACTAGAGGAGCAAACTGCGGTATGCGAAGAGGTTGCTAAGGAAATGGTGCTTGGAGCTATTAAGGCTCTTGGAGTAGACTATGCCGTTTCTGCAACTGGTATTGCCGGACCTACAGGAGGATCTAAGGAAATTCCTGTAGGGACAATTTGGTTGGGCTATGGTAGTAAAGATGATATCCATACTTTCAAGCTGACAGGTAATTATGGGCGTGATGTAAATTTGTCTATTGCCACTAATAAAGTCCTTCATCTGTTTCTTGAATTCTTAAAGGAACAGCATTTAGAAGAGGTATAGTATGGCTTAAAAGAAAAAAAAACTTAAAAAAGATAATTCTTTTAAGTATTATTTTGCTTATTAGTAAAAAGTTTGTAATTTTGCATGCTGTTTGGAATAAGTATCAATTAACGAATTAGAAAATTACAGATAGAGATGTCTAAGATTTGTCAGATTACAGGTAAGAAGGCACAGTTAGGTTGCAATGTGTCTCACTCAAAGCATCATACAAAGAAAAGCTTTGATGTTAATCTTTTCAACAAAAAATTCTTCTATGTTGAAGAAGGTTGTTGGATTAGTCTGAAGATCAGTGCTGCTGGTCTTCGTCTAATAAATAAAGTAGGTCTTGACTTTGCCTTGAAAAATGCCGTAGCCAAAGGCTATTGTGATTGGAAGGACATTAAAGTTATAGGAGAATAATTATCATGGCAAAGAAAGCTAAAGGAAATAGAGTTCAGGTCATTCTTGAATGTACTGAAATGAAAAACAGCGGTCTGCCTGGAACAAGCCGCTATGTTACGACAAAAAATCGTAAGAACAGTCCTGAGCGTCTTGAGCTCATGAAATATAATCCAATCCTTAAGAAGATGACTCTTCACAAGGAGATAAAGTAATAATATTAATACATCTAAGATATGGCAAAGAAAGCGGTCGCTACCCTCCATGAAGGTTCTACGGATGGTCGCGCATATTCAAAGGTAATTAAGATGGTTAAGAGCCCTAAGACAGGTGCTTATGTTTTTGATGAGCAGATGGTACTTAATGAGGCTGTTAAAGATTTCTTTAAATAAGTAAGTAAATTATTTATTGACATATAAAAAGTCGTATTCTTCAAATAAGAATACGACTTTTTTTGTTATCTTTGCATAAAATATTGGATTATGGCTTTATTCGGATTATTTAATAAGAAAAAGAAAGAGACACTTGACAAGGGACTTGAAAAAACCAAGGAAAGTGTGTTGAATAAATTGACACGTGCCATTGCCGGCAAGTCAAAAGTGGATGATGATGTTCTTGATGAATTGGAAGAAATACTTATCACTTCTGATGTCGGTGTTGATACTACTGTTAAAATTATCAATCGTATTGAAGTTCGCGTGGCCAATGACAAATATGTGTCTACTTCTGAATTAAATGTAATTTTGCGAGATGAAATAGCTGGATTACTTTCAGAAAATAATTCAGATGATAATTCGAATTGGGAACTTCCTGCTGCTCGTAAACCTTATGTTATTCTTGTCGTGGGGGTCAATGGGGTAGGAAAAACTACTACTATTGGCAAATTAGCTTATCAATTCAAGAAAGCTGGTAAAAAGGTTTATCTTGGTGCTGCTGATACTTTCCGTGCTGCAGCTGTCGAGCAAATAAGTATATGGGGAGAACGTGTCGGTGTGCCAGTGATAAAACAGCAACAGGGATCTGATCCTGCATCTGTTGCATTTGATACTCTTCAGAGCGCAAAAGCTAATGACGCAGATGTTGTACTTATTGATACAGCAGGACGTTTGCATAATAAAATCGGATTAATGAATGAATTGAAGAAGATTAAGGACGTCATGAAGAAGGTTATGCCTACAGCTCCTGATGAAATCTTGCTGGTGCTTGATGGTAGTACTGGGCAGAATGCTTTTGAACAAGCTAAACAATTCTCTAAGGTTACGGATATAACTAGTCTTGCTATTACTAAACTTGATGGAACAGCTAAAGGCGGCGTTGTCATTGGCATTAGTGACCAGCTTAAAGTTCCTGTCAAATATATAGGACTTGGTGAAGGAATGGAGGATTTACAGCTTTTTAATAAAACTGAATTTGTTGATTCTTTGTTTAAAAAAGAGTAGATCTTGATATTGGGAGAGAGCTCTCTCGACATAGATAATATTATGAAGAAAAATCAGATAGATATTGTATCATTAGGGTGTTCAAAAAATCTTGTAGATAGTGAACTCTTAATGAAGCAGTTTGAGGTTAATGGCTATCATTGTGTTCATGACAGCAAGAACCCCCAAGGCGAAATTGCTGTCATTAATACTTGTGGTTTTATTGAAAGTGCAAAAGAGGAGAGTATCAATATGATCCTCGAATTTGTGAATAGAAAGAATGAAGGCAGACTTAATAAACTTTATGTTATGGGCTGTCTTTCTCAAAGATATCAAAAGGAGCTGGAAAAAGAAATACCAGAAGTGGACAAGTTCTATGGTAAGTTTAATTATAAGCAGCTGCTTGCCGATTTGGGTATGGCTGATATAGTCACTTGTAGTGGCCAGCG
>DMYZ01000184.1 GCA_003483565.1 Prevotella sp. | reverse complement strand
CCGTGGGCTTCTATAATCGTGGCTCCACGATGAGGATAAACTGCTATATGAGAAGCAATCTCTTTATACTTATCAGAAATAATAAAGAACTGAACATTCCTCCTACGGCTATCTACCACTTGATCAATGCAGAAACTAGACACATAGAGTACAACATAGCCGAAAATAACTTTCTCAAAATCATGAACAACAAAATATGAAGAACTGATAATGATAATGTCACAGATCATAATAACCCTTCCTAAGGATATATCCCGATATTTATTAACTATGGCCGCTATAATATCAGTACCACCGGAAGATCCATTATAAGAAAAAGCCAAACCGATACCAGAGCCACACATGATGGCACCAATCAATGCATCCATAAAGGGCTGGTCACCAAGTAGATGAAATCCTGTTGTTGTAGAGACCAGGAAACTTGTAATTATGGTTTGTACCAAAACAGCATAAATCGTTTTTATACAAAACTTCCCCCCCAAAATCATCAACGCTGCACATAGCAGGAAAAAATTAATAACAAAATACGTATACTGTGGTGGTATGTTTGTAGCCCAATACACAATACTTGAAATACCCGGCACACCAGAAGCCGTAATATGTGTCGGCAAAAGAAACAAATTCCATCCCAATGAAAAAGAAGCCATACCAATGGCAATCATGAGATAGTCGCGAAGCTCCATGCGAATTTTCTTCGTATTCATTCTTTATTAAAATTTAAAAACTTTTATCTACCTATATTTTCCTAAATTTTTGCAAAGATACAATATTTCCTTATATACATATTAATTAGATATAATATTTTTTTTAAATATTATCCATACTTGTGATTTTGTTTTTTTTCTTTTTTATACCTTTGCATTAGAAGATAATATGCACAATAAAATATAAAGTTATATGAGATATGCAATTGTGGGTTCTGGAGGAATAGGAGCTTATTATGGTGCAAAACTGGCACGTGCAAAGAAAGAGGTACATTTTCTCTTTCATAGTGATTATCAATATGTTATAGATCACGGATTACAAATTAATTCTTACGAAGGAAACTTCCATCTTGACAGGGTTAATGCATACCATGATACCACAAATATGCCGAAAGTGGATTGCGTAATCGTAGCTATCAAAACGGTTAAAGAAAAAATACTTAAAAATCTTCTGCCCCCACTATTATCCAAAGATACTCTGGTCCTTCTTATTCAAAATGGAATAGGAGTGGAAGCTGATGTTCAACGTATGTTCCCGGAAACAGCTCTTGCTGCCGGAGTTGCATTAATCTGTACTGCAAAAACAAAACCAGGAGTAGTGGACCATCTGGATCTAGGACATATAAATATTGGCAATTATAGTTGCAAAGATAATAAAGTGAAAGAACTCGTCAAAGACTTTACGGAAGCTGATCTTAAGGCAGATGAGGCAGACTATCTTGAAGCCAGATGGAAAAAAGCAGTATGGAATATGCCTTTCAACGGAATGACGGTCGCGCTGAATACTCAGACAGACAAACTGGTGGCTTTCAAACCTACGGAGAAATTAATTCATGAACAGATGTGTGAAGTTATCAAAGCTGCACAAATCTTGGGAGTAAAGAATATTGATATGAATTATGCTGACCAGATCATCGCTTCTACCAGATTGATGACCCCTTATTCACCATCGATGAAACTTGACTATGATTTCCACCGACCAATGGAAATAGATTATCTCTATACGCACCCGATAGCAGAAGCTCGTGCCGCAGGATATGAAATGAAAAGACTGGAAATGCTGGAAGCAGAATTGCTATTCAAAGAAAAAGAATATATTTTAAATAACAAATAGAATATAAACACTCAGAAAACATTTATAATCGATAGGGCTTATTCTATAAAAATAGTATTTATAAATACGTGATAAAGGCTATCCCAAAAAGGGGATGGCTTTTATCATCTTTTTTATACTTGTATCTTGTTATTTTATACTCTCAATTCCAAACCAAAAACCCATATATGAAGAAAGTTCATGATACTCTTTTTGATCTACATAAAATCCCGTTTCAATAAGCTGCATTTGCAGTCTACCATTGTTAGAATTGCTATATACTCCAAAAGAATTCCAAAGATGATGGAATATAATTTGTATCTTATGAACAGCTCCACCATAAGAAAGATCTAAAGATGGATAAATTGGATTAATATGAAAAGCAACCGGATTGAGATTATAAAAACTTATATTACAGTTTAAATCAATAGTACCTTCTTTCTCTAGCGCAGTCTTAATATCAGAATAATCACTTCCAATATTATCTGCAAGGGAACTCACTGGGAAATTATGGATAGTCATTGTACTATCTGTATTAATATCCCAGGTAATACTAAGAGTGTCATTTTTATTGCTGCCAGTAGGAGTATAAATAAGTTTACCTAAATGAATGTTCTTCACTGTATTAAAAGCTGTCTGTATCTCCCCCTGAGACAAACCTGTATTGCTATTGTCATCATCATTTAAATTACATGATACAAGGCAGAATACCGAAAAGCAGCAAGACACGGCCATAATAATTTTTTTTGCTTTCATGATTACTTTTATCATAACTAAATAATTCTATAAAGATCGGATACTCCTGCACCAAAATGCGTAATAAAAATAAATGCTATCCCCAAAAAGAGATAGCATTTATATTTTAAACCAATTGTTATATTTTCTATTTCGTGCTATCAATAAGAAAAGCCTTACTTGTAGAAAGAGCTGAAGACTGGCTTCCATCAATATAAATGCCAGCCTCTATAATCTGCATTTCAAGGATACCATTATTCTGATAATCATATATACCTGCAGAATAAGTTGTATTAAGATAGAATGCAATCTGTATCTTATGAGTTGCCCCACCATAAGACAAATTAAAAGATGGTGAAATAGGATTAATAAGGAAAGATATAGGATTGAGTTGATAGAAACCAATGAAACAACTCAGATCTGTAGTATTCACATTTTCAAGTGCAGTCTTTAAATCCGAATAATTACTACTGGTAATATTATCAGCAAGGGCACTTACAGGAAAATTGTGGATAGTCATTGTACTATCCGTACTAATATCCCATGAAATATTGATAGTATCATTCTTACTACTACCGGTACTGGCAAGTGGGGTATAAACTAGTTTACCATTATGAATATCCTTCACAGCAGTATAAGCTGTTTTAATCTGTATAGGAGACAGACCTGTATTGCCATTGTCATCATCATTTAAATTACATGATACCAAACTGAATACTGAAAAGCAGCAAAGTGCTGCCATAATAATTTTTTTTGCTTTCATGATTACTTTTATTATAACTTAATATTTTTAAAGAAAACGCTTTATTATATATAATCTTGCACCATTACAAAAAAAATTATAGTTTGTTGATATTCTTGGATGAATTGCTTGTTTCTGTTTGTGTGGTATAACACATCAATGTTTGATCTATCAATCCTTACATTTCACTTAGTTAACATCAATGATAAAATTCATTAAATTCAATCATATCATAAAAAATAAATATGAAATTTTTAAATGATTTTGTATCTTCGCAACATTGATACAAATATTTTTCCATGAAGAAAATACTATTTATAATAGCCCTGTGTCCCATTATTGTAATGTCTTATGCCCAGGAAAAAGTAAGATCGATTACCATACAACCCAAGATAGGGACAACTTTATCTCTTCCTGTAGGTAATTCAAAGAAATATCTTGATCCTAATTTCGGTTTTACAGGAGGGATAGAAACAGAATATCAGATAACTAAGAAATGGTCTGTCAGCCTGAGTGTTATGTATACTCAAGAAAACAGTAAATTGAATGATAAGGAGGGTATCTTCTCTAACTGGTCTGTGAATGGAATTCAATTAATAGATTTTCTTAATGCCTATTATAGCACGCATGTTAAATATCTGACTGGAAAACAAAAAACTTCTTATATTAACATCCCTATAATGGCAAACTATTATGTCTTTAAAAATTTTGCCATAAAAGTCGGTATACAACCTGGCTTTCAGTTAAAGTGTAAAGGAGAGTTGAATTTAGAAGGTAATAAAATAAAACTTGATATGAATGATTTCATGAAATCCACTCAAAATTCACAACCTCACAAGTTTGACATTGCAATACCCTTCGGCGTATCATATGAATATCATCAATTTATTGTTGATGGAAGATATAATTTTGGATTAAAACGTCTATGGGATGGTTTTAATGCACGTAACCGCTTTGCACAAGTTACCATTGGGTACAAATTCAAACTATAAATAATCTTTTACATTAACAAAATAACGACACATTATCTTGTCCTTTATACTCACTTATGTAATTCGAAATATTTTCTATATTCATTCTCAAAGTTTGGAGTAAATAAAGCCTTACCTATATTCTCTTCAATTTCTTTTTCAGTCCAAAAACGACCACCATCCAATTCTTCTGTGCTGGGCTTTATAAGACCATCATACACACATTTGTGTACAAAAACGAGTTCACGCTCTTGCTTACTTTCAAATATATAATATCCCATAGAACATGGAGTAAAATCAGTAATACCCAATTCTTCTTTTACTTCACGTCGCAAAGCTTCATTAACATTCTCACCTAAATCAATATGACCGCCACAAGCCGTATCCCATTTTCCAGGTTGTATATCCTTCCATGCCGGTCGCTTTTGCAAATACAAATCACCGTTACTATTAAAAAGGTGAAGGTGCACTACAGGGTGAAGTTTCTTACTACCGTTATGAGCACATCCCCGGCTTATTGCTCCAATAATATTTCCAGATTCATCTACTTCCGGAAGCATTTCATTATTATTGTCAATCATGAACTTAAAGTTTTAGTATTCGATGATAATTTTCTGAAAATTCTCTGTTGATAGTTCCTAATCCTGGATTCTGCTTAAATAAGCCGTAAATAGAACTTCCACTCCCACTCATTTGAGCATATGAAGCCCCTAAACTATAAAGTTTATCTTTAATCTCTTTCAATTCAGGATGAGCTGCAAAGATTGGTACTTCAAAATCATTTACCAAATTATCTTTCCAGGTTTCAATTGATTCACGAACAACATCGCGGCAACACTTAGCAGGAAGTCTAGGTACAATAGCACGATAAGCATCACGTGTACAAATATTGATATCTGGCTTTATTAGTACCAGATAATAACCATCTAAATTTCCTTTTGGTCCATCTGCAGGTTCCAGAATTTCACCTTTTCCTGTACCGTATGCCGCTTCTGCTGTAATAAAAAAAGCACAATCAGCACCAAGATGTGCCGCATAGCGTTCCATCTGTGGAATACCAATATTAAGACGAAAGCGTTCGTCAAGTAAACGAATCATATAAGCTCCGTCACTGCTGCCACCTCCAAGACCAGCTTGTGAGGGTATATTTTTGAAAAGATGAGCATGGACGCGAGGAAGCTTAAAGTCTGCAGCAAGCAAGTTATAAGCACGAATCACCAGATTATCTTGTTCATCACACTCAATAGAATGTCCAGAAACTTTCAGATCACAAGGATTAACCGATGGAAATTTCTCATCCATATATTTAATTTCCAGAGCATCATAGATCGGGATAGGGTAGAATACAGTCTGGATATTATGATATCCGTTTTCACACTCGCTCACTATATTCAGTCCAAGATTAATCTTGGCACAAGGAAATATAATCATTACCTTATTATTTTAAGTTTGTACAAAGTTAGGAAAAAATATCGAACGACGATGCAATTGTCTCAATAATTTTCTTATCTTTGTACATCATAAAAAGATTAATATCATATATGCCAGATAATAATAAAAGACAAAGAAAGCCGGCACCTGTAGACACGACATACGGACATCTTCAGCCACAAGCTATTGATGTTGAGAAGGTTGTGCTTGGTGCATTAATGGTAGATCATGATGCCTTTTCCGTAGTATCAGAAATACTACGTCCTGAGACATTTTATCAACCTGCACACCAACATATCTACCAGGCTATTCAAACCTTAAATATGAATGAGCAGCCGAGTGATTTTATAGCTGTTACCCAGCAGATGATGAAGGATGACACGCTTGATAAATCAGGTGGCCCTGCTTATCTTACAGAGTTGACTTCCCATGTGGCCAGTTCTGCTCATATAGAGTACTATGCACATATTCTGGCTCAGAAATATACAGCTCGGCAGCTTATCAGTTATGCAGGGAAAATAGAAACGGAAGCATTCGATGATACAGTAGATGTAGATCATCTGATGCAGGAGGCTGAAGGTAATCTCTTTGAGATCTCTCAGAAAAACATGCGGCAGGATTATACTCAAATTGATCCGGTAATACAAGAAGCACAGACAATATTACAACGTGCCGCCAGCAATAGTAGCGGTCTTACAGGCATTACTACAGGATACACTGATCTTGATGAGATGACAAGTGGATGGCAATCCAGCGACTTGGTTATTATTGCAGGTCGTCCTGCCATGGGTAAAACGTCATTTGCCCTGTCACTAGCTAAAAATGCCGCCATTGATAATTCTATCCCTACAGCTTTCTTCTCTCTTGAAATGAGTAACGTCCAATTAGTCAATCGTTTGATCAGTAATGTATGTGAGATTAGTGGCCATAAAATTCTTAATGGACAGCTAGAAGCAGATGAATGGAAACGATTGGATGTAAACCTACGGAAGATGCAGGGCAAACCACTTTATATTGATGATACTCCTGGACTTTCAATCTTTGAGCTTAGAACCAAAGCGAGAAGATTAGTACGTGAAAAGGGAGTTAAGATAATTCTTATTGACTATTTACAGTTAATGAATGCCAATGGAATGAGATTCAGTAACCGCCAGGAAGAAGTTTCTACCATTTCACGATCCATGAAAGGCCTGGCCAAAGAGCTGAATATACCAATTATTGCTTTGTCACAGCTGAATCGTACCGTAGAAAACCGTGAAGGCATAGAAGGAAAGCGACCACAGTTGAGCGACTTGCGTGAATCTGGAGCCATCGAACAAGATGCAGATATGGTCCTTTTCGTGCACCGTCCTGAGTATTACCACATTTTTCAAGATGAAAAAGGCAATGATCTTCATGGAATGGCACAGATCATCATAGCAAAGCATCGTAAAGGTAGTACAGGTGATGTTCTTTTAACCTTCCGTGGTGAATATACTCGATTTGAAAATCCAAATGAATTTAAAATACCGACTTCTGGAGAAATTTCAGGAGGAGAAATCGTTGGTTCAAAAATAAATGGAGGTGCTGGGGATTTACCTATCCCACCACCAGAAAATTTAGACTCATCTTCACCATTTTAATCTATATAATCTTCTATAGTCCTATATATAAATTAGGAATATAGAAGATGCTCATAATACTAAATTACTGCATAAAAAGCGATCAAAACTATAATTTGAAAGAATTAATGATAAAAAACTTATAATTTGTTTGCGCGTATCATTTGATTTATGTACCTTTGCATTCGAATTTATCAAGATATATAAATAACAAATGATGGATATACAGAACATACTAAGCATTATTATTCGAATTCGACTGCATCGAGTGGCCGGAAGTGATAAGGTATGTATGTAGCTCTGTATAATGTTATACTAAAGCCTTTCTCACTTCCGGCAAGGAGTGTGAAAGGCTTTTTTTATTGAAACACATAAAACATTTATAAATATGAGTGACAGATTATACATTTTTGACACAACACTTCGTGATGGCGAGCAAGTTCCAGGATGTCAGTTGAACACAGTTGAAAAGATTCAGGTTGCAAAACAGCTAGAACAACTAGGCGTAGATGTCATTGAGGCTGGTTTCCCTATTTCATCACCAGGAGACTTTAATTCTGTTGTAGAAATCTCTAAAGCCGTAACATGGCCGACAATATGTGCTCTGACACGTGCTGTGGAAAAAGACATAGATTGTGCTGCAGAAGCTTTAAAATATGCAAAGCGCAAACGTATCCATACAGGTCTTGGGACAAGTGACTCTCATATTAAGTATAAATTTCACTCAACCCGTGAAGAAGTTCTTGAACGTGCCATCGCTGCAGTGAAGTATGCAAAGAAATATGTCGAAGATGTTGAGTTTTATGCAGAAGATGCCGGACGTACAGATAACGAATATTTAGCTCAAGTTGTAGAAGCTGTGGTTAAAGCAGGCGCTACTGTCATCAATATCCCTGATACAACAGGTTATTGCCTGCCAGACGAATTCGGTGACAAAATAAAATACTTGATGGAACATGTAGATGGTATTGAAAAAGCATGTATTTCCACACACTGTCATAACGATTTAGGTATGGCTACTGCTAACACTTTGCAAGGTGTACTTAACGGAGCCCGACAGGTAGAGGTAACCATCAACGGTATAGGTGAGCGTGCAGGGAACACCTCTCTTGAGGAGATTGCCATGATTTTGAAATGCCATAAGCATTTGAATATTGATACAAATATCAACACGACAAAAATCATGCAAACTTCCCGTATGGTATCTTCTTTGATGAATATGCCTGTTCAGCCAAACAAAGCAATAGTAGGTCGCAATGCATTTGCTCACTCATCTGGTATTCACCAGGATGGCGTATTGAAAAATGTACAAACTTATGAAATCATTAATCCGAAAGACGTCGGGCTTAACGATAATGCTATCGTCTTGACGGCACGCAGTGGACGCGCAGCGTTAAAATATCGTTTGGAAATTAACGGTGTTAAAGTCAATGAAGATCAATTGAATGATATCTATAAACGCTTTCTTATACTTGCCGATAAAAAGAAAGAGGTAACTGATGATGATATTTTGGTTCTGGCAGGAGCGGATACAACAGCCAATCATGAAATCAAACTTGATTATCTGCAAGTTACTACAGGAAAAGGAGTAAGAAGCGTTGCTAGTATCGGCCTTGATATCGCTGATCAAAAATTTGAAGCCGCAGCATCAGGAAATGGTCCTGTGGATGCAGCCATTCATGCCTTAAAGAAGATTATTACAAAGCAAATGTCTCTAAAGGAATTCACTATTCAGGCTATAGATAAGGGATCTGATGATGTAGGAAAAGTTCATATGCAAGTAGAATACGATGGACGTATATACTATGGTTTCGGTGCTGATACTGATATTGTAACAGCCTCTGTAGAAGCTTATATTGACAGTATCAATAAGTTTAGAATAAAATAAACAAGTTACGAAAATTTACAAAACATATTATATGAATACTTTATTTGACAAAATTTGGGATAAGCATGTAGTTCAAATTGTAAAAGATGGTCCTACGCAACTTTATATTGATCGGTTATACTGCCACGAAGTAACATCACCACAGGCTTTTGAAGGATTACGAGAGCGTTCACTGAAAGTGTTTCGCCCTGATCACGTCTTTGCTATGCCTGATCATAATGTTCCTACGCACGACCAAGATAAACAAATTGAAGATCCTATTGGTAGAAAACAAGTAGATACACTGGATAAAAACTGTGAAGAATTTGGGATAACCGAATTCAAAATGAACACTAAGGATAATGGAATTATTCATGTAGTAGGTCCTGAGAAAGGTTTATCTCTCCCGGGAATGACTATTGTTTGTGGTGATTCCCATACCTCTACCCATGGAGCAGTAGGAGCAATAGCTTTTGGTATCGGAACTTCTGAAGTCGAGATGGTGCTTGCTTCTCAATGTATTTTGCAACAGAAACCTATGAGTATGCGCATTAATATCAATGGGCACTTAAAGTCAGGTGTTACAGCCAAAGACGTAGCCTTATATCTAATGAGCAAACTGACAACATCCGGAGCTACGGGTTATTTTGTAGAATACTCAGGCGATGTTGTCAAAGACATGAGCATGGACGGCCGTCTCACTCTTTGTAATCTTTCTATCGAAATGGGTGCCCGTGGTGGTTTTGTTGCTCCTGATGAGAAAACATTTGAATTTCTCAAAGACAGGGAATATGCTCCTAAAGGAGAGGATTGGAATAGAGCTGTAGCATACTGGAAGACATTGCAAAGTGGCAGCGATGCCGTATTTGATAAAGAACTCAATTTTAACGGTGAGAATATCGAGCCACGCATTACTTATGGTACTAACCCTGGTATGGGTATTGACATCAATGGATTTATCCCCACACTTAACATGATTTCTGAAAATGAGCAAACTTCTTTCAAAAAGGCTCTTAACTATATGGGCTTCCAACCAGGAGAAAAGCTCTTGGGGCATCCTGTCGATTATGTATTCCTAGGTGCATGTACCAATGGACGCATTGAAGACTTCCGCGCCTTCTCAAGTATTGTCAAAGGCAAACATAAAGATCCAGGAATTACGGCATGGCTGGTACCAGGAAGCTGGTTGGTAGATGAACAGATTCGTAAAGAAGGACTTGACAAAATCCTGGAAACTGCAGGTTTTAAAATCCGCCAACCGGGATGTTCAGCTTGCCTAGCAATGAATGACGATAAAATACCTTCAGGCAAATATGCAGTATCGACAAGTAATCGTAATTTCGAGGGACGCCAAGGACCAGGTTCCCGTACCATCCTTGCAAGCCCGTATGTAGCTGCCGCCGCCGCTATTACAGGAAAGATAACAGATCCCAGAACCCTTTTAACAGACAAATAAAATGAAACAGAAATTTAATGTTATAACATCTTCTTGCATTCCATTACCACTTGAAAATGTTGATACAGACCAGATTATTCCAGCCCGATTCCTTAAAGCTACTGATAAAAAAGGATTCGGCGATAACCTCTTCCGCGACTGGCGTTACAATAAGGATGGAAGCATAAAAAAGGACTTTATACTTAACGATCCATCATATACTGGTGTTATTCTTGTAGCTGGTAAAAACTTCGGTTCAGGCTCATCACGTGAACATGCTGCCTGGGCTATTGCTGGTTATGGTTTTCGCGTTGTAATCAGTTCTTTTTTTGCTGATATACACAAGAACAATGAATTAAATAACTTTGTCCTACCGGTAGTTGTCAGTGAAATTTTTCTTCAAGAACTCTTTGATACCATAAATAAGAATCACAAGGCGGAAGTTAAAGTAGATCTTCCTAACCAGACCGTTACAAATCTCGCAACAGGCCACTTTGAACATTTTGATATCAATAGTTATAAAAAACACTGTCTGGAAAACGGCTTGGACGATGTAGACTTTCTCGTCCAAAATAGAGATAAGGTAGAAGCATGGGAAACTGCAAACAAATAGAGATTATGGATTCAACTCTTCGTGACGGAGAACAGACTAATGGTGTGTCTTTTCTCCCTCACGAAAAATTGATGATAGCTCGTGCCTTACTAAGTACTGTAGGTGTTGACAGGATAGAGGTCGCATCTGCCCGCGTATCCGAAGGAGAGAAAGATGCAGTACGCATGATATGCAATTACGCTAAAAGTCAGGGGCTTCTTCATTGCATAGAAGTTTTAGGATTTGTAGATGGCAAGAAATCTGTAGACTGGATTGATGAGTGTGGATGTAAAGTAATCAATCTTTTAGCCAAAGGTTCTCTGAAACATTGCAGCCAGCAACTAAAAAAAACTCCTGCAGAACATATTGCTGATATTAAAGAAGTTATTAGATATGCCCACAGTAAAAGTTTTGATGTCAACCTATATCTTGAAGACTGGTCGTCAGGTATGATTGACAGTGTCGAGTATGTATGGCAAATGATGGACAACTTGAAAGATCAGGGCATTGTCCGCTTTCTCCTTCCAGACACACTTGGTATTTTCAATCCACTTAATACCTATAAATACATGAAACAGATGACAGATCATTATCCAAATCTAAAATTTGATTTTCATGCACATAATGATTACGATATGGCTGTGGGCAATTCTCTATCCGCAGTTCAGGCAGGATGCTCCGGTCTGCATGTTACTGTAAATGGACTTGGTGAACGCTGTGGAAATGCACCTCTGTCATCAATTCACGTCATGTTAAAAGATCAGATGAAAGTGAGGGAAAATATAGATGAAAGTACTTTAGTTGATGTCAGTCATCTTGTAGCAGGATACAGTGGTATTGCTGTAGCCCCGAACACACCTGTTATTGGAGACTATGTATTTACTCAAGTAGCCGGTGTTCATGCTGATGGAGATAACAAGGGACATCTTTACAGCAATGCTCTTGTACCGGAACGTTTCGGGCGTCATCGCGAATATGCATTAGGTAAGAATTCAGGAAAAGCCAATATCATTAAGAACTTGAAAGATCTAGGACTGGAGCTTACTAAGGAGCAAACCAAAATGGTTACAATGCGTATCACTGAATTAGGAGATCGCAAACAACTGGTTACCCCAGATGACCTTCCATATATTGTCAGTGATGTCTTGAAGCATAATGCACCAGAAAACAAAGTGAAACTTGTAAGTTATATGGTATCAATAAGCTATGGGCTTAAGCCTATAGCAAGTCTTAAGATAAATATAAATGGTGACGAGTATGAATCGGACTCTACCGGCGATGGCCAGTATGACGCTTTTGTCAAGGCTATCCGTAAAATTTATAAGGAAAAGCTTAATCGTACTTTCCCGGTTTTGGACAACTACGCTGTCAGTATCCCTCCAGGAGGGCATACAGATGCTTTGGTGCAAACTGTCATTACTTGGAGAGACGGAGACAAAATATGGCGTACCCGCGGACTTGATGTTGATCAGACAGAAGCCGCTATCAAGGCAACTCTAAAGATGCTCAATATGGTAGAAAATAATGAAATATCAGTGAACAATCCTTCACCAAGAGATTTAAACTTTGAATAAATAAAAAGATATTAACAATGGATTTAAAAATTGCAGTACTGGCCGGAGATGGTATCGGCCCAGAAATCATGAAACAAGGTGTAGCTGTGCTTAATGCAATAGCAACCAAATTTAACCACAATTTTATCTATGAGGAAGCGATCTGCGGCGCCCATGCCATTGATAAAGTTGGAGATCCTTTCCCTGACGAAACTTTCAGAACCTGTATGGACGCAGATGCTGTACTCTTTGCTGCAGTTGGTGATCCACGTTTTGACAACAATCCTACAGCCAAAGTCCGACCAGAACAAGGCTTGCTTGCTATGCGCAAGAAACTAGGACTCTTTGCTAATATTCGCCCAGTCGCAACTTTTGACGCTTTGCTTCACAAGAGCCCCTTAAAAGATGAGCTCATCAAGGGTGCTGATTTTGTTGTCATCCGCGAGCTCACTGGTGGAATGTATTTTGGCGAAAAGTATCAGGATAATGATAAAGCATATGATACCGACATATATAGTCGGCCGGAAATAGAACGAATATTGAAAGTCGCTTTTGAATTCGCTGAAAAAAGGAACCATCATCTCACGGTGGTAGACAAGGCTAATGTTCTTGCATCTTCAAGGTTATGGCGACAGATAGCTAAAGAGATTGAGCCAAAATATCCTGACGTCAAAACAGACTACATGTTTATTGATAATGCTTCCATGCGTGTCCTCACAGAACCAAAGTTCTTCGATGTTGTTGTTACAGAAAATACTTTCGGTGATATTCTTACAGATGAAACCAGTTGTATCACTGGCAGTATGGGATTACAACCATCAGCTTCACTGGGTGAGCATACTCCATTGTTTGAACCTGTTCATGGTTCATGGCCGCAGGCCGCAGGTAAAAATATAGCTAATCCTGTAGCTCAAATTCTTTCAGCATCAATGTTGTTGGAGCACTTCGGGCTAAAAAAGGAAGGAGCTCTGATCCGCAAAGCTGTTGATGAATCCATCCATAAAAATGTTCGAACCCCAGAAATCCAAATTGAAGGTGGGAAACATTATAGCACAACAGAAGTAGGCGAATGGATCGTCAATTACATCAAGAATGCTTAAATCATCATTAATTTATATAAAGGAAGCGAGGTAAAACAAATATTGCCTCGCTTTTTTGTATCTTTGTAGTCAGAATATTTACAGAAAATGAAGAAGATACATATACTGATGGCTGCAATGCTATTGAGCATGACGATGCAGGCCCAAACACCCCAAGACCTTCGTGACAGCCTTTCCAAGGCAACAAACGAACTGGCCTACCATCCCGATAGTATTAGTCTGCGGCTAAAGAAGGCTGGCTGGAATATCCGACTGCAACAATGGGAATATGCTAAGGATGATCTAGACAAAGTACTTTATCAAAATCCTAAAAATATTGCCGGATTGTTTTACCGTGCCTTTGTCAATGATAAACTGATGCGATTCAACTTTGCCCGTCTTGACTATCAGAATCTGCTCGTCCTTATTCCCGGAAATTTTGAAGCCCAACTCGGTTTATCTCTTCTTAATCAAAAAGATAAACATTATACAGAAGCTTATGATGGTATCAATATGCTCGTAGAACAATATCCGGACAGTGCAGAGGCATGGGCAGCCCGTGCCGGAATAGAGAAGGAGAGGAACATGCTGGAAACAGCTGTTTATGATTATTCCAAGGCGCATGAACTAGATTCAAAAAATATTGATTATATCACTAATATGCTTGATATTCATATTACATTAAAAGAATCAGAAGCAGCACTTGATGACATAAACAAACTGACAAAACTTGGCGTAAAACCAGGGGCTTTGCGTGAATTCAGAGATAGACTTAAAAAAATCAAGAAATAATTTGGAAGTTTCAAAAAAAGTGACTACCTTTGCACTCGCAATTCGGAAATAAGGCCCCGTAGCTCAACTGAATAGAGTATCTGACTACGGATCAGAAGGTTCTGGGTTTGAATCCCAGCGGAGTCACATATTGAGGAATTGCAATTCAGGAATAAGGCCCCGTAGCTCAACTGAATAGAGTATCTGACTACGGATCAGAAGGTTCTGGGTTTGAATCCCAGCGGAGTCACAAAAGGTAAACTAAAATAGTTTACCTTTTATATTTTATTCATGTCTTGTCAAGAAGATACTATGATCGATACAATCAGGTAATTCATCTTTATAATGCGTTACGATAATCAGAGTCTTATTCTTGCGTTGACAGAAAGTTTCAATAATATCCTTTACCAGTCTGCGATTAATATTATCAAGCCCGTGAAGAGGCTCATCAAGGATCAGGAGTTCTGGATCCTTAACAAAAGCGCGTGCAAGAAGAACAAGACGCTGTTCACCACTTGAAAGTTTCAGAAATGGAGTATCTTCCTTTCCATTAAGTCCGAAAGCATCCATCCAAAAACGGCAAATATCATACTGCTTCTCATCTGGTTTCACATAAAGACCTACAGAGTCCATCAATCCACTGGCGACAATACGAATACCAGGCATATCACGCTGATAAGCACGGTGAAGTTCCGGGCTTACATATCCGATATGTTTTTTAATGTCCCAGATGCTCTCTCCACTGCCCCTGGGGTTACCGAAAAGGGCAATATCACAGGCATAACTTTGAGGATTATCAGCACAAACTAATGAAAGTAATGTGGATTTTCCGGCACCGTTCTGTCCACTTAAAGCCCAATGCTCCTCATTCTGTACCGTCCAGTCTAGATTCTCAAGTATAGTACGTTTTCCATAGCGAATACATACTTTGTTCATTTTTACCACTTCATCACTATGAAATTCTTTATCTTTATATGGCAAGTTGAGAATAGCCTCAGCCTTTCCTTCACTCAGCACCCGAAGAGGAAATGGAGACCTATTCTTTACAAAATCATCCTTTGTTATCTTTGGCAAGACTTTCATGTCTTTCACCTCAACCACATGTGTAATAAACTCAGGGATTTCATCACTTTTACTTAATACCAAGATAATCTGAAGTCCATGCTCTCTGGAAAGGATGGAAAGAAGCTCCCTCAACTGATCCCTGGTATTTGCATCAAGTCCGATAAAAGGGTTATCAAGGATCAGCACACGAGGATCAGCAAAAAGAGTTCCGGCAAGACTGTATTTTCGAAGTTCACCGGAAGAGAGCAGGATAACATACTTGTCAAGCAAATGCTCCATATGAAAAAGTTCATAAATATGTTTCTGTAAATGGCGACGTTCAGGAGTATCCTGACCAGCCAGAAGGAAGGTCTTTTCCAGTTCCTTCCCTACAACAGGAGTGTTCTCATCAATTTCCTGTTGGTTCCAACGCTGCTGCAGATAGTAAGTACGGTCATTATCTCCTCCGTAAGTATCCTTGAATGCCATATATTTTATATTATCACTTACCAGTGATTTTGTACTTGGTGCGAAATTGTATTCCGGATCACGCATAAGCAAAGGATGACTTCCGATAATCATATCAACAAGCATTGTCTTACCACTGCCATTCGGCCCGACAATAGCAACATTTTCATTGTCATCCAATTCAAAGTTCACAGGTTCAGCCATCCGCCATGCCGGCATACGGGCTATACCATTTTCAATTCTAATAATTTTTTGCATAATTTTCTCTTATAAAATACGATCTTAGTAGTAAGATATTTATTTGTTCGTTGTGTTAGGTAATAATGCTTTAAGGTTATTGTTTTTAGTGGTCTTTTGAGTATTAGCGGAAGAAGGAGAAAGACGGCCTTGATTCTTAACTGCAAAATCTTTCCAGGAGCCATAGTGCTTTTGATCCATTCTCGGTGTGCTGGATTCCAGGAAATGACAATAAGCAGCCCCAAGGGCATCCGTAGCGTCCATAAACTTAGGCATATCCTGTTTGTCAATATTGAGCATACGCTGCAGCATACCGGCAACCTGTTCTTTAGAAGCTTGTCCCTGACCGGTAATAGCCTGCTTTATTTTCAGTGGAGCATACTCATGGATAGGAACACTATGATGGATTGCAGCTGCAATAGCCACGCCCTGTGCTCTTCCCAATTTCAGCATTGACTGAATATTTTTGCCAAAGAAAGGAGCTTCAATAGCCATTTCATCAGGAAGATATTCATCAATGATTCCTGTTACACGCTCGAAAATTTTCCCGAGCCGGAGATAAGGATCACGTTCTTTTCGCATATCGATGATTCCCATAGCTATCAATGACGCATGGTTGCCTTTAACACCAAGAAGACCGTATCCCATGATATTCGTGCCAGGATCGATACCCAATATTATTTTTTCCTGCTTATTTGCCATGAGCCTGCATTTATCTGTCCATGTATGGATTCTGAGCCAGTTCTCTTCCTATAGTGGTATCTTGTCCATGACCCGGAAACACACGCGTCTCGTCAGGCAACTGCGAGAGATGACGAAGACTCTGAATGATTTTAAACATACTACCGCCCTTGAAATCAGTTCTGCCGATACAGCCATTAAATAACGTATCACCAGTAAAAGCAAGATGTTCTTCATCGCAAATAAAAGTGACACCGCCTTCACTATGCCCGGGAGTAAGCATGACACGAAAAGTATGATTACCAAACTGTATCACTTCGTCTTCCTTAAAATAATGATCTACTTCCGGATAATCTATATGAATATCCATATTAAAGATATCCTTGCCCTGTCCGTTTAAATCTTTCATAAAATCGGCATCGCCGGCCCCACACTCCGGGCGAAGGTGATATTCCTTAAAGATTGTATCATCCCCGAAATTATGATCAAGATGTCCATGAGTACAAATAAGATGCTTCGGGACAAGTTTTTTTTCACTGATATACTCAGTGACAGCCTTACGCTCTTCGGGATAATAGGCGCCACAGTCAATAATGACACACTCCTTAGTCTCATCATCAACCACGTAACAATTTTCCCGGATCATATTGCATATAAAACGTTTGATATTCAGCATAATATTATTTTATGAAAAATTAGACAGGAACATAGATAAGTTTTTTATCTTCCTTAAACCACTCCTCATCGAAATAAGTATCCAAAGAAGTTACTTCAGCAATTTTCTTAAAAGGTTTTATTTCCTCTGTCAGATCACCACCTTTCAGTACAAAGATACCATTAGGTAAAGCATTATGCTGTTCTTTGGAGAAATTCTTACGGATAAGTTTCATCAAATCCGGCAAAGGCATAACAGCACGACTTACAATAAAATCATACTTGCCTTTTTCTTCCTCGCCACGCAAGTGTGCAGCCTCTACATTTTTCAGTCCAATAGCATTGCTCACTTCTGTTGCCACCCTGATTTTTTTACCTGTTCCGTCTATTAACTTAAAGTTGACTTCTGGAAAGAATATAGCTAAAGGTATTCCTGGAAATCCACCGCCAGTACCGAAATCAAGCACTTTAGTACCGGGAAGAAAATGAACGGCCTTGGCTATCGAAAGACTATGGAGCACATGATGCTCATAAAGATTATCAATATCCTTACGGGAGATTACATTAATCTTGCTGTTCCAGTCCCGATACAAAGTATCAAGTTGCTCAAACTGATATTTTTGTTCATCTGTCAGTCTGGGAAAATATTTCGTAATGATGTCTATCATGCTTTTTTATATTTTGATGCAAAGATACAATTTTTTTCAGTAACTTTGCATGCAAAAAGTAAATTGGTAAATAAAATGGTAGATTGTTATAAGGTAGCATTATTTGACTTAGATGGGGTCGTATTCAATACAGAACCACAGTATACAATTTTTTGGTCAAAGGTTTTTCAAAAATATTATCCTGAAAATCCATTATTAGCTTCAAAAATCAAAGGATCAACACTCCAGCAGATCTTTGATCTCTATTTCACCGGCAAAGAAGAACAGCAGAAAGAAATTACGGCAGAGCTTGATAAGTTTGAACGTAACATGAGTTTCGATTATATCCCGGGTTTTTTGGATTTTGTTCATGACCTACAAAAAAACGGAATAAAAACTGCTGTTGTCACCAGCAGCAATAAGGAAAAGATGCAGAATGTATATGATAAGCATCCTGAATTCAAATTGCTGTTCAACAAAATTCTTACCAGTGAAGACTTTGCCAAAAGTAAGCCAGATCCAGACTGTTATCTGAAAGGAGCTTCTTACTTCAAGGTTGAGCCAAAAGAATGTATCGGTTTCGAGGATAGCTTCAATGGTCTTAAAGCAGTAAGAGCAGCTTTGATGCCTGTTATCGGTCTTGCAACGACCAACAGCGAAGAGGCTATACGCTCCTATTCAGATGTAATTCTTAAGGATTATCAAGGATTGACAATGGAAAAATTATGTCATAAGATTAACAGATATCAATAAATTGCAGTAACTTTGCAATACAATTAAATGACAGCAAATAATAGTTTTACGATTAAATTTTAAGTATTTTAAGCGGAATGGGATATTTAACAACAGATAAGAAAAAGATAACGGCCAAGACTTTTGTGGATATGAAACAAGCCGGCGAGAAGATCACCATGCTGACAGCTTATGACTATACGACAGCAAGCATCATAGACACAGCAGGCATAGACGGCATTCTTATAGGAGACTCTGCCTCTAACGTGATGGCAGGTAACGCAAATACCATTCCTATTACAATAGAACAAATGATCTATCATGCCCGCTCTGTAGCTCGTGCATGCCGGCATTGTCTTGTTCTCTGCGACATGCCTTTCGGCAGCTATCAGATCAGCCGTGAGGACGGAATCCGTAATGCCCTGCGTATTATCAAGGAGAGTGGGGCTGATGCTGTAAAGATGGAAGGCGGGGCAGAAATTGCAGACACGGTCAAAGGCATTATTGATGCCGGTATTCCTGTTATGGGGCATCTGGGACTTACGCCGCAAAGTATAAATAAATTTGGAGGTTACGGACTTCGCGCCAAGGAAAAAGCTGAAGCAGACAAGCTTATATCTGATGCAAAAATTCTTGATGAAGCAGGGGTTTTCGGTATCACACTGGAGAAAGTACCGGCAAAGTTGGCAGAAGAGGTGACAAAGGAAGTCAAAGCTGCTACTATTGGTATAGGTGCCGGTAGTCATACTGACGGACAGGTTCTTGTCTACGCAGATGCTTTAGGTATGACACAAGGTTTTAAACCAAAGTTTCTCCGTCATTTTGCAGATATGAATAAATGCATGTCCGAAGGTGTTCAGGAATATATCAAGACAGTAAAAGAAAATACTTTTCCAAATGAAAGTGAAAGTTATTAAATAAAGCATGGATACACAGAATACTCCAATACATATCCGATTATGGAATAAAGATTTCTGGCTGTTATCAATAGCTCATCTTTTATTGATAACTAGTATGTATATACTCATCCCAGCTATTCCTGCCAGAATGCAGGCACACGGTTATAGTGGCATGGAGACAGGACTAGCCATGGGAGCTATGGGCATTGGAATATTTCTCTTTGGTGGTTTTGTCTCATATCTCATAAAGGCTCACAGTCGTAACAGGGTCTGCCAGTATTCCATTCTTTGTATCATCGCCTGCATAGCCTGTCTTTATTACATAGATTCCATAGCAACCCAAGCTTCTTCAGTTAGATATTATTTCATCATTCGCTTGTTGATGGGAGCATTCTATGGGTTGGCAGAAATCACGTTGATGAGCACACTGATTATAGATACTTGTGAATCCTTTCAGCGTACAGAAGCCAACTATAGTTTCAGCTGGTTTGGACGCCTTGCCCTTGCCCTCGGCCCGCTGGCATCAATACTGATATATCGAAGTATGGGTTATGCCAACGATCTTCTGATGGCTTGCTCCTGTGCTTTTGCAGCCATAATATTAATTTCATCAGTACATTTTACCCCCAAGGCCCCGGGAGAAATATTAAAGATATTTTCTCTGGATCGTTTTTTCCTTCCCCAAGGTTTTCTTCTTTTTATATCTACAGTCTTGGTGACGACCATTCTAGGACTTGTTTTTTCCACCACAAAAGATCCTGTATTCTATGCAATGCTAATAACGGGATTCTTCTTTTCCTTTCTTGCAGAAAAATATGCTTTTGCCAATGCTGATTTGAAGAGTGAAGCTCTTACTGGATTGATTTGTATTGGTACAGCAATATTACTGCTCATTACACGCTATGACATTATTGTCAACAAACTGGCTCCGGCATTGATAGGATTTGGTATAAGTCTCATTGGAAGTCGTTTTCTCTTGTTCTTTGTAAAACTCAGCAAACATTGCCAGCGTGGGACCAGCCAGAGTTCCTATTTTCTTGGCTGGGAAGCCGGATTATCTTTGGGATTATTTCTTGGCTACGGTATCCTGTCAGATGGAAATAAGGCCCTGATAGTAGCTTTTGTACTTACCATCGTAACCTTATTCTTCTATAATTTCATTGTACATCCATGGTACATGAAGCACAAGAACAGATGAGGATTTATTTCTTATAATCCACCTTGATCACAATGACACGGATATTCTGGTCATTGCTGTTATTATTGACTTTGGCAATATGCCAGTCACCGGGGAAGAAAATAAAGAAATTATTCGGTTTACTATCGTAAAAGCGAGCCTTGTCTTGAATATAATCATAATGGATAACATCCCTTTTCCCGTCATAATGGCAATTGGGCTTACTTGTATAGTGGTCTATGATGCCAAAGCGTTCTATCCCTTTCACCACAAACTGAAAATCAATATGATGATAATGACTTTCGCTTCTTTTGCTTTCCAAAGGACCGTTTGTGTCGTCCTGGACGCTTGCAACAAGAGAAGTTCCTTCTATAGGATGGTTTCCTTTTGGAAGGTTCTGCAAGTCCGTATTCTGTAACCAGTTAAAAAGAGCCTTCCACTGTCCCGGATTTTTCTGATACTGTTCATAAAATTCCACAGCGTTCACACTTTGATCAGGATTAGCTTTATTGAACCCATTACGCCATTCGCCTGAATTGATCCAGTTATTTGCCATTTTGATCAATCGACTGTCAGAATAGTATTTAGTATAATAACCTCTGTTCTGTGCCTGTGCAAAGAGTGCCAGACTAAATAAGACAACAGAAAATAATATTCTTTTCATTGTAACTGAACTTTTAAAGATTGTTTCTAATTGATTTATTGCAAAGATACAAAAAAGGAGCGAACATTCTTTATGTCCACCCCTTTTATTATGTCTTTGAAATCGATAGTCTGCTTAAAGGATAGTCTTCACAGCCTCAAGCATACCTTTTGCCTGAATAAGATCCAGATCCTTCTTTACCAATGCAGCCAGTCCAGGGACCGTCTTGTTCAGATCTTCATGCCATACATAGTCAAAAGCAAGAACACCCTCAGCAATTTTCTGTGTATCAGCAGTAGCCCAGAGATCTTTCAGCTTTTCCATAATCTTTATATCATCATTAGGAATGATCTCTGTACCATCTTCACGTTTGCCACCTTTATAATATGTAATAATAGCAGCCAGTCCGAATACCAGTCCCTGAGGAAGTACACCTTTACGCTGTAAGTAGATTTTCACACCGGGAAGGTCACGAGTTTCATATTTAGGGAATGAATTCAGCATGATCGAAGTTACCTGATGATCAACGAACGGATTCTCAAAACGCTCAAGAACATCCGCAGCAAACTTCTGAAGTTCTTCCATAGGAAGATCAAGGGTCTGCATCAATTCGTCAAACTGCACCTTATGGATATACTTACCCAGTACAGGATGCTCACAGGCATCACGGACAATATTGACACCACTCAGGAAGGTAACAGGAGAAAGAACCGTGTGAGGACCATTCAACAATGTAACCTTACGTGCATGATATGGTTTTTCATCATCAGTAATAAGGACATGCAGACCGGCCTTTTCTGCAGGGAATTCTTCTTTCATCTGCTCGATAGTCATGTTCTCTGCCTTTTCGATAACCCAAAGATGGAAACTCTCAGCCTTAACGACCAGATCATCTTTATAACCAATCTTCTGTTGAATCTCTTTAATGGTATCACGAGGGAATCCAGGAACGATACGATCCACCAGAGTAGCACATACATAGCAGTACTTGGCAAACCATTGCTTGAAACCTTCATAATCTTTGCCCATATCTTCTTTCCAAAGCTCTATGTACTGATAGATACATTCTTTGAGATGATGACCATTCAAGAAGATCAACTCACAAGGCATAAGAATCATACCTTTAGAAATATCACCATTGAAGTACTGATAACGATGGAAGAGGAGTTGGACCAGTTTACCAGGATAGCTGGCAGCCGGTTTATCGGTAAACTTACAACTATCGTCAAAGGCAATACCGGCCTCAGTAGTATTACTGATGATGAATCTCATCTCCGGCTGTTCAGCAAGAGCCATAAATGCCTGATTCTGAGAATATGGATTGAGAGCACGGCTTACAGCGTCTATACGTGTAAGAGTGTTGACAGGCTGACCATTTTCCTTACCCTGAAGATTTACATGATACAGGCAGTCCTGACCATTCAACCAGTCTACCATACCTTTAGCCAAAGGTTGTACGATGACTACAGATGAATTAAAGTTAGTCTTCTGATCCATATTGTAGATAATCCAATCTACAAAGGCACGAAGGAAATTACCTTCACCAAATTGAATAATTCTTTCTGGCATTACGCTCTTAGGCGCTGTACGCTTGTTTAAAGCTTTTAATTCTGACATAGTTTGTTTTATGAATTAAATGATCTAGATTTCTGATACAAAGGTAGGCAATAATCCCATATTTCATCTCAAAAAAAACACAAAACATTGCGTAAACCTTTACGTTCAGGACCTAATTACATTGCAAAACTATTGAATCCGCCATCTACGACAGCAACAGTGCCAGTCACAAAATTCGCTGCATCACTCATCAGATACTGTATCGTTCCGCAAAGTTCCTCTGGCTTACCAAAGCGACCAAAAGGAGTCTGCCGGATAACATCTTTTCCACGCTGGGTAAAGGTACCGTCCGGATTGGTAAGAAGAGCGCGATTCTGATTGCTCACGAAGAATCCAGGAGCAATAGCATTAACACGAATACCCTCGCCAAATTTCCGGGCTGCTTCATGAGCCATATAAGCCGTAAAATTTGATATACCGGCCTTAGCTGCAGCATAACCGCAAACACGTGTCATTGGGCGAAATGCAGCCATGCTGGAAAAATTGATAATGCTTCCCTTGCCCTGTTTTACCATAGGATGCAGGAACACCTGTGTAGGAATTACAGTACCGGTAAGATTCAGATTCAATACTTTCTGGAACTGTGCCGGATCCAGATCAAAGAAAGTCTGGTCAGGAGCGATAACAGCTCCAGGCTGGTTTCCCCCTGCAGCATTTAGTAAAGTATCTACACGACCGAAATCTTTTAGAATATCCTTACAGTTTTGTTCAACGACCTTCTGGTCCATAACATCACACTGATAAAATCTGGCTACACCGCCAGCTTTCTTGATATCCTCAACAATTGCTTTACCTGTTTCAGCACGACGGCCTAGAATACAGACTTTAGCACCTTGTACAGCAAGATATTTGCCTATAGTCTGACCTAAAATACCGGTTCCACCTGTGATGACTACGACGTAGTCCTTAATGTTAAATAGTTCGTTCATTATTGTTTAGTATTTAATTGTTTAATCGAAAAATCCTGGTTGTTGATATTTCTTCCCCAGTTCACGGTCTACAGCAGCAATGATTCCCTGCACTTGTCCAAGGGCGAACATACGGCCCAGGAAAGAATAACCGGCATTATAACCGCGATTTTCATCCCCGAGCATAGTCATGCCATGATCAACACGCATCGGCAATCTGGTTATATTAGCATTGCTCTGCCGTTTTTCTTCCTCTTTTTCAAAGATATGTACAAGTTCTATGATGTCGGCCCGTCCGCCGAGATGACTGGCCTCTGTAAAATCACCGTTAGGGAACACATGGCAACTGCGAAGATGTACGAACCATGTACGATCGGCATATTTTCTGGCAAGCTCAACGATATTATTCTGCGCACCGGCAGAAAGGCTGCCTGCACAGAAGGTAAGTCCGTTATGCTTATCTGGTACAGCATTGAGAAACCACTCAATATCTTCATCAGAAGTTACGATACGAGGCAAACCAAGAATCTGGAAAGGAGGGTCATCAGGATGAACACACATATACATGTCGCATTCATCACAGACCGGCATAATGGCATTGAGAAAATAACTCATATTTTTGCGCAGCTGATCCTTGTCAATTCCATGATATAAAGTAAGCAGTTGCCGGAACAGTTCAACAGGATGCTCATCACCCTCCTTAAAGTTTCCACTGACAAATCCCTGTGTCTTGATCACAATATTCTCAACCAAGGCATGATCTTTTTCCGGAGTCATCTTCTTTTTCAGCTCATCAACTTCTTTCACAATATCCCTGCCATTAGGTTTTCCGTCAGGACCAAGTGCATGGAAGCTAGCCCAATCTTCCCGGGCGCCTTCACGTCTCAAAATATAAATATCAAAATAGGCAAATTCCGGGATACTGAAATACAGATTACAGGAACCGTTAGGATTTGCATGCAACAGATCCGTACGGGCCCAGTCAAGTACCGGCATAAAGTTATAGCAAATAGTATGAATGCCCTCAGCAGCCAGATTGCGCATACTTTCTTTGTATGTATCAATTTGACGGTCACGGTCAGGACCTCCGTATTTAATCGTTTCTGTTACCGGCAGAGATTCAACGACGCTCCATCTCATGCCATACGATTCGATATAAGTTTTCAGTTCATGGATTTTTTCTCTGGTCCAGACTTCACCAAGAGGTACATCATGCAGAGCAGTCACAATGCCTTCAACACCAATTTGCTTTAGCATGGCAAGAGTAATCTTGTCTTTTTTGCCAAACCATCTCCAAGTTCTTTCCATTTGTCAGTAGTTGTTATTAAAATTATTTCTCTGCAAAGATATATAAAAATTCAGATATAATTGGCAATATAAACAATTTTATGTCTATTGCTACCGTTCCTTATAAATCAACACCAGCTCAAAAATTTTCAGCAAGGTTTTCGTATATCAACATTATAAAGAAAAGGTTTCAATAGACATATTATAATCGTAAAAAAATTATTTCAAATTATGGAAAAAGAGAAAAAAATCAGAATTGAATCAGATCTGTTAGGTGAATTGAAAGTTCCGGCAAATGCTTATTACGGAGTGCAAACCCAACGTGCACTTTACAATTATTGCATTTCAAAAACAAAAATGAAGAATTACCCTGATTTCATCATATCATTTGCTTATATCAAAAAGGCAGCAGCAATGGCCAATGCCGAAGTAGGAGCACTGGATTCAAATATTGCCGATGCCATAGAAAAAGCTGCCGATGAGATCATTCACGGTGCACTGTGGGATAACTTCCCTATTGACATGATGCAGGGTGGGGCCGGTACTTCTGTCAATATGAATGCGAATGAGGTCATTGCTAACCGTGCGTTGGAAATTATGGGACACCAAAAAGGAGAATATCAGTACTGCATGCCAAATGACCATGTCAACTGCGGACAGTCAACCAATGATACGTACCCTACAGCTATACGCTATGCAGTAATCCGCATGAACAAGAAACTGATTGCCAGTCTGGAAAAACTGATTGATGAGTTACATGAAAAAGGTAACCAATTCAAGGATGATGTCAAGATGGGACGTACCCAGTTGCAGGATGCTGTGCCAATGACATCCGGACAGGAATTTCATGCTTTCGCCAACAACCTGACAGAAGAGATTTCAAATATAGACAGGAATGAAAAACTTCTGCATGAAATCAATATGGGTGGAACAGCTATAGGTACAGGGCTGAATGCCGCTCCGGGATACACTGATCTTATTACTGCTCATCTCAGCGAACTGACAGGAGAGCACTTTGAAAAGGCTTCGGATATGATCGAGGCCACTCCGGATACTGGAGCATACGTCAGCTATAGTGCTGCATTAAAGCGTCTGGCAATAAAATTGTCCAAGATTTGCAATGATCTCCGTCTGATGGCATCTGGTCCTCGCTGCGGTATGCATGAGATTAATCTGCCGGCGATGGCTCCGGGATCTTCCATCATGCCTGGCAAGGTTAATCCTGTTATCCCGGAAGTTACCAATCAAGTATGCTTCAAAGTAATTGGCAACGACACCACTATAAGTTTTGCCGCGGAGGCCGGACAACTTCAGTTGAATGTTATGGAACCTGTTATCACAGAATGTCTCTTTGAAAGTATTACCTGGCTGACAAATGCCTTGGATACCCTGCGTGAAAAGTGTGTCGCAGGCATTACGGTAAATACCGAACATAATCTTGCCATGGTTCGCAACAGCATCGGCATCGTGACAGCCTTGAATCCATATATCGGTTATAAAAACAGTACGAAAATTGCCAAAGAGGCACTTGAGACGGGGAAGAGCCTGGAAGATATTGCTCTGGAAAAGAAACTTCTGAGCAAGAAGCAACTTGATGAGATTCTTGATCCCAAAGCAATGCTGGAAGTACATAAGAAAATCAAATAATATCCTTCCTGAATAAACAAAAAAAAATCGGATAAGCTGAAACGACAATGCCTATCCGATTTTTTTTATATTTGCTCTTATTTATTTTGTCCTTTTTAAATGCCTGGAAACTTTATCAAATTCCGTCTTTGCTGCTGCAAGGTCCTTAATGAAATGGGGATCGGCATGAAGCCGTGCGACAATAGCACTCCCCACAAGATAACCGGCATTTACATCACTCTGGTAATGGAATCCTGCAATAACTCTGCTTTCCCCAAAAGCATATCCGCGTTTCAGTATAGCATCCTGACAGGCAGGATTAATCTCTGCCATAACTAAAGCCAGCGCCCATCCGATAGAAGTGTGTCCGGAAGGATAACTGCCATCAGTAGAAAGATCTTTTTCATCCTTTGGAACCAGCGAAGGCTCCTTAAACTTATGGTACGGGCGTATGCGCTTGTACTTTACCTTCATGGTCTGGGTAGCATCACCGGCATCTTCCTCAACATTCGAAAGTAACGTATAAAGGTGTGGTGTGGTCTCCTTCGTAATCAAAAGCCCGAAAGCATCCTTAAAATCAGCCAGGACAGAGTCAGGAACAAGGATGGCATCATGGGCAGCCTGCACTCCACGGGTCGTGTTGCGCTGAAGCTTACCCCATTCATATCTGCTATAGTCATAGACGAAAGCCATACTCGCTGTATCTGGTGGAACAGGAAGATATTTCGTTCCGTCCGGCATCTGAGGGATATGCAGGTATGAGGGCCAGTCCTCCATTCCGTTTATTATCTCCGGTTTCTGTGCACTTGCAGTTGTCATACACGTTACAGCCAGCAGTGACAGGATCAACATTTTACTTGATCGAGAATACTTCATATTTTTTGCATAAAAGTTATTTCACAATATCTTTGATCTCTTCGAAACTTCCGTCATTCTTAGCCGGTTGTATATTTAGCAAATGACATAGGAGAGGGTAGACATCAACATTCTTGAAATGAGAATGTCTGATATGGATAAAATCCGGTCCCATGGCACGGAATACGGCATGCATTTCCATATACGACGGATCGTAACCATGAGTACCACCGTCTGGAATATTGTCTTTTTTGTCAATTGAGTATCCAAGCTCCGGATCTATAATAACATCACCTATTCTCGGATTAGTGCCGTAATGCAGTTCCGCCGGAATCTCGTTTCTTTTCCACACCCGGATATGGGGGATATCCTTCAGGGCATTATAGATGGAATCCACACATCCTTTCCGGGCATAAATCTCAGCAGGTGCATTGCCATCCGCCATCTTCACCCAACTTTGCTTGATATATTTGGAAAGATTTACATTATGAGAAGATGGAACAAATTCCATACCGTGGTCTGAAACAACAATAATATTAACATCTTTTGCTACAGACAGTTTCGAGATTTTATTATAGAGATCATTTAGCAATGAATCGCACATGACCACGGCTTTTCTCACTTGCCTGCTCTGCGGACCATAGTTATGTCCATAGCCATCCGGTTCACTCAAATAAGCCATGATGAGTTGCGGGCGTTTATTTTCCGGGAGTGCCAGTTCACTTACCACACTATCCATGCGCTGGGCAAAAGTCAACTGCGGCTGTTGATCATATATATAATAGGTATCCGGATATTCCCCCTTGATTTTCACATCAGAACCGGGCCAATAAATGACAGCCGTCTTCAATCCCTGACGCTTGGCAGTAATCCATATCGGCTCACCACCATAAAAATGGGGGTCTGTCTTGGTTTTCGGATTTCCAAGAGAGAACGTTTCCCCCGTAGAACGGTCATAAAAACTATTGGCGATAATACCGTGATGATCAGGATACAACCCTGTTGCCAGGGCATAATGATTCGGGAACGTCTTGGAAGGATAGGAAGGGATCAGCCCCGATTCCACACCTTTTTCTGCCATGAAGTCTAGAAAGGGTGTATTATACCATTGTGGATAGTCCCAGCGGAAACCGTCAAGAGAGACTATTACAGTATAATGTCTGGCTGCCAGAACCGGTTGTAAGGAGAGGCAGCAAAGAATGAATAATAAAATGTATTTTCGTTTCATGCAACAAAGATACAAATTCTTTTGGAAAAGATATGAATATTCTTCAAGTACTCTTTCTTTTTTCAAGAAATAAGTTTATCTTTGCAATGATTAAGCTGAACAAGACAGAAGTATTTAAACAGAAATAAAAAGATGGAACAACAGGTGAACGAAATCACTGAAAGATTAAAGCAAAAAGTCTCTTCATGGTCACTCTTTGCTAATGGACTCCGTTATTCATGGCTGGTAGACTATGCCACCTATACCGCTGGAGGACAATTTGAACTCAGCGATGAAGAATGGGATAATCGTAATTTTGTAAGTAACTTCAAAGGTAATTCTGAACTTACAACAGAATTCGATCATCGAAACGCCTTAAACAAGGCCATAGACATGGTATCAACCAAAATAAAAAAAACATTTGGTGATGAAGCTCAGCAGATCGCCTTGGTTTGTATACCAGCCTCAACTCTCGAGAATACTGAACGCCGGTTCAAGGAATTCAGCCAAAAAGTATGTCTGGAAACAGAAATGGAGAATGCATATGATCATTTTTCCTTCAAAGAGGACAACACGGATTATACCATGGATAAGGAATGGTTTAAGGACCGGCAGGTTCTCGTATTCGATGATATTATCGCTTCCGGACACTCCATCATGACCTTTGCCGGCAACTTACAGCAAAATGGTGCCAATGTTATCGGAGCTCTCGCTTTGGCTAAAAAAAGAGAAGATAATTATGACCAGTTATCATAAAAACATGCAATTGACAAAATAGCATTTAAAAGAAATGAAGAAATTCATCATTTGGACTGTCATCATATTTATATTTGCAACAGTCATCATACTCATTTCTATATATCTGGGATGGCAGTTCATTCCATCCTTTGCCATATTTATGATTGGTCTCACAGCACTTACAGGAACCTTATGGCAGGCTGTTGACCATAAATAAAGTGATATCTGAAAACAAAAAAGGCTGCATGTTCTGATGGCATGCAACCCTGATATCTTTAAAAATCTTTCTTTTCTAACGAAATGGGTAATATTTTATTTACCCATCTTAATTTTGTTGTTTACACTAACAGCGTTTGCTGTAACTGCTAAAACTACTCCTAATACAATCATTAATGTAATCATAATCTTTACCTTTCTTTTACGGAGCTACTCTTGCTCCTTCTTTGTTATCCTATATGTTTCTTTTTTACGAGGGCAAAGGTAATGCCTTTTAGCTGTTTGCGCAAACAATTTTGTCGTTTTATTGCTTCTTTCTTCTTTTTCTTGATGCAAATCAAAATAGACCGGGCTGTCACTTGACCTATATCAAAGACTCTGTTCTCTTTGTCATTTATCCTGTCATAGTGGAGTATAATATCCCCGCATATTTTCCGTTATCAATATATGAAAAGAATTCATTTCCGTTCCCATATCGCATTCCTTGCAGGTATCTTCATTCTAAGGTTACTTACATCTTGCGCAGAAGAAGATACTTTTTCTGTGTCTACAGCCAACAGGCTCACTTTCTCTACAGATACGCTGAAAATGGATACGACTTTCTCCAATGTCTCTACGGTTACTCGTTCCTTCTGGGTATATAATCATTCAGGAAGCGGACTCCGATGTTCCGTCATACGTCTGGAAAACGGCAACTCTTCAAAATACCGAGTGAATGTAGACGGTACTTATCTTAATTCTATCTCCGGCTATAAAGTCAATAACATCGAAATACATGACGGTGACAGCATACGCGTATATGTTGAACTGACCCCCGGGTCGAATGGCAAGACAACCCCTCAACTCGTAGCGGATAATCTCATCTTTTCCTTGGAAAGTGGCATAGAGCAAAAAGTTAACCTGAGTGCCTACAGCTGGGATGCAATCTTACTGAATAACGTTGAAATCAACAAGGATTCTACAATAGCCCAGACAACACCAATAGTGATCTATGGCGGTCTGAAAGTGGACAGCGGGGCCACACTTACAATAGGTGAGGGAACTTGTATTTATTTTCACAATAATGCCGGTATAAAGGTCTATGGCACCTTAAAAACTTCCGGTACAGCAGAACAAAATATCACACTGCGTGGTGACCGTCTCGATAATATGTTTGATTATCTTCCCTATGACTATACTCCGGGACAATGGCAAGGCATTCATTTCTACAGCTCTTCGTATGACAATGAACTTAAATATACAGATCTCCACAGTGCCTATAACGGCATCATATGTGACTCTTCTGATATTAACAGACAAAAACTCACCCTTTCAGCCTGTACGCTTCACAATAATCAGGGCTATGGGCTGGAAGGCATAAACAGCAAGATAACAGCAGAAAACACGCAGATTACCAACACACTAAAGAATTGTGCTTATTTCAATGGCGGAGAAGTCACGCTGAACAATTGTACCGTGGCTCAATTCTATCCTTTTGATGCTGACAGAGGAGTTGCCTTACGATTCAGTTCTGTGACTTCAGCTTTGACTAATCTGGAAGTCAGAAACAGTCTCATCACGGGATATGCAGACGATGAGATGTCTGGCGAAAAGGGGACTAAGGATACTCCTTTCAATTATACTTTCGATCATTGCATCATACGAACTCCGGCCGTCACAACTTCTGACAGCATCCATTTTACCCATGTGACCTATGAAAATATTTCAGATACGACCAAATATGGAGAAAAGAACTTCGTAAAGATTGATACAGAACTCCTGAGATATGATTTTCATCTTTCCAAAATATCTCCTGCGGTTAATGCTGCAGATCCACTGACAACAACCGAATATGACCGGGATGGAAAAGAAAGAGACGGAAAACCAGATATCGGGGCTTATGAACGACAATAGTTTTTGTCTGTATTCTTCTGAATAAAAACTTTCTCTGAATAATATTATCCGGAACAAAATACAGCGGTATTTTGTTCTCTTCATGTCATAAATGGAAGGTATTTAGCTAAAAGACAATGCTTTTAACGGCTTTCCTGCTTGTATTTCATATCCTTACAGGTCATATTCAGGCTTCTTTTACCTCCTGAAAGATGTGCAGGCATACTCTATTTGGTGTTCTTTTACTTATCCCAAGGCAGTATCTATTTATAACTATCTGATTACAAATACATTATAAAATGATTCAAAAAACGGCGTATTTGCACCGACAAATAATCCGGAAGCAAATATCGCCAGCACACGAACTCTTTTGTAAAATAAATTTACAAAACATTTCTTCCTTATAAAACAGTCATAAATGCCATTCATGCTTTATAAAGACTAAGATTTAATTTTGTATTACAGCAACAACATTCTGTAGATGTTTGTCAAGATAAAAAGTATTCTGATATTTTATCGGCTTACCCTTTGAGTCATAACGCTCATACTTTGCTGTAACATAAATCAGCGTATCCGTAGGGATACCCTCAAACTTAATATTTCTCTTGTACAAAGGTACAGGAGTCTTCTGTAAAACTCTTACCAAAGAATCACTGATCAGAGAGGTTGAATCATACTTGACAAAACTAACATGATGAATATCATCCGTCGTCATATTAACCTTCATAAAGTCTTCGGCAATAGAATGTGCCTTATACTCATTACCACAACCGGTAACCAGTAATAAAGCACATCCCAGTATTATGTTCAGTCCCTTCATTTTATTCCGGAATATTCTTAAGCAGAAGGAGCAAATGATCCCAGACCATCTGTACGGAAGGAATATACAACTTCTCATCCGGAGTATGAACATGACGAAGGGTAGGGCCAAAGCTTACCATGTCAATATCAGGATACTTCTGGGAGAAGAGCCCACACTCCAGACCGGCATGGATGCCAAGCACACGAGGATCTTTATGATATAAATGTTTATAAGTATCCACTGCCGTTTTCACCAGAGGACTGTCAGGGCTTGTCTTCCATGCCGGATAACCGTCATTCTGAACAACTTCTGCACCGGCCAGTTCGAAGGCAGCTTTGACCGTATTCCCCATATTGGCAAGGTTGCTCATCACATTACTACGCTGACTGGCAACAACGACAACGCTGTCCTCACCGCTCTGAACACTGGCAATATTGCTGGACGTTTCCACCAGCCATGAAAGATCTTCATCCTGACACATGGCAAAAACGCCATTATCAACAGCCTGCAGAGCACGAACCATATTGACAGAGATCTGCTGTGGAATGACTTTCTCGGCATCTGTCGATTCCAGACTCCACTGCATGCCGGTATCTGTAATGTGATATTCATCTTCGACATCACCGGTAAAGATATTCCAGTCTGCTTTTACCTGCTCTTTTTTATCAGCAGGAACAGCAAAGACAACCACGCCGTCACGAGGAATAGCATTATGCATCTTGCCACTGTTAAATTGAGCAAGGCGCAACGACATCTTATCCTGTTGCAGATAGAGGAAACGGGAAAGTATCTTGATCGCATTAGCACGTTTCTTCTCTATATCATCACCGGAATGGCCACCTTTCAATCCTTTGACAGAAGCCTTCATGAAGAAATATCCATCAGAAATATCTTCACGCTGAAAAGAGAAAGTTGCTGTAGTGTTGACTCCACCGGCACAGGAAATAAATATCAGACCTTCCTCTTCACTGTCAAGATTGATCAGATATTTACCACTCATAAAACCAGGTTTCATGCCATAAGCACCAGTCAGGCCAGTTTCCTCATCACGGGTAAAGACACATTCTATAGGGCCGTGTTCAATGTTGTCACTTTCTAGTATTGCCAGTTCAATGGCATCACCGATACCATCATCAGCACCGAGAGTAGTTCCCTTAGCGGTAAGCCACTCCCCGTCAATATAAGTCTGGATAGCAT
>DMYZ01000041.1 GCA_003483565.1 Prevotella sp. | reverse complement strand
CAGTCTAAGAAGGTTACGGGTCAGGTTGTTGAGTCCGAAGGACCTGTTATGGGGGCAACTGTCATGGAAGAAGGTACAAACAACGGCACTGTTACCGATCTTGATGGTAATTTGGTGCTCGAGGTTCAACGTGGCGCCACCTTAATTGTATCCGATGTGGGTTACAAAACTCGGGAAATCAAGGTAAGTGGTCAATCTCAAGTTGAAATTACAATGGCTTCTGAAAATAAAAATCTTGATGAAGTTGTTGTTGTTGGTTATGGTGTCCAAAAAAAGAAACTCGTTACAGGTGCTACTCTGGAAGTGAAAGGTGATGATATTTCCCGTCTGAATACGACTCAGGTCTTAGGCGCTTTACAGAGTCAGAGCCCCGGTGTCAATATTCAGGCAGCATCGGGACAACCGGGGGATGGCTTTAAAATCTCTATCCGTGGTGCTGGGACAAATGGAAATACAGCGCCGTTGTATGTCATTGATGGTGTTGCTGGTGGTGACATCAGTAATTTGAATCCTGCAGATATTGAGCGCATTGATGTTTTGAAAGATGCAGCATCTGCGGCCATTTATGGTTCAGCCGCAGCTAATGGTGTGATTCTTGTTACAACAAAACAAGGTCATCAAGGCAAGATCCAGACTTCTTATGATGCTTATATTGGATGGCAGAATGTTTATAAGATGCCACAACTGCTTACTGCTAAACAGTATATGGATGTTGAAGACCGTGTCCGTTTTAACTCAGGAGAGGAACCGTGGAACTGGTCTAATTATATTGATGCTGATTTGTTGAAGTCCTATCAGGACGGTACTAACTCCGGAACTAACTGGCTGGAACTTCTTAGAAATAAAAATGCCTTGACGACAAGTCATGCTTTTAATGTTACGGGTGGTTCTGATAGAAGCACATTCTCTACAGGTGTTGGTTATCAGTATCAGGATGGTATCTTTGGCAATATGGCAAAGTCTGACTACAGGCGCTTTACTTTACGTTTGAATTCTGAACATGTTCTGTACCGTAATGCGGAAGGTCTAGATGTAATTAAATTCGGAGAGAATATTTATTTCAGCCATAAACAAAATCAAGGCCTTCAGATAGGTAACCAGTATGCTAATGAAATTTCGAATATGCTGCGTGCTAATCCTTGTGTTCCTCTTTATGACGCTGAAGGTAACTATTTTAACTGGCATGATATTCAGGCCTCTGGTACGGGAAGCACGAAGGGATGGCAGAATTATAACTCTTATACTAAAAACCCGATATATACGATGATGAACAATCAGAGTGCAAATAATAAATCCAAGAACTTTAATTTGAGTGCTGTCGGTTACTTTGAGATTCAACCTATTAAAAATCTTGTTTATCGTGGTCAGTTCAATTATAATCAGAGTTCCTGGTCTTATCGTACTTATTTAGGTAAATTTGATGCAAATGAAACAAATGCTGACGGTTTTCGTAGAATAGATCAAGTTACTCAGCAGGAAGGACTTGGTTGGGGGTGGAGTACAACTCATACCCTTAATTATAAATTTAATATCGTTCGTAGAAATCATTTTGATATTCTTGGTGGTACCGAATATGGCGAATCAAAACCTGATTTTGGAGAGTCTATGATCGGAATATCACACAATAGTATTTATGGTGATTTTTCTCATGCTTATTTGTCCTTAACTTCTGCGTCTGAAAGAAATGGTGATGCAACGGTAACCGGTACTCCTTATGATGATACTCGTAATTTATCTTACTTTGGTCGTATCAATTATGATTATAATGAAACTTATATGCTTACCGTTATTTTTAGAGCGGATGGTTCTTCTAGTTTTGCTCCTGGACATCGTTGGGGATATTTCCCTTCATTTTCAGGAGGCTGGGTTATAACTAATGAAAAATGGATGCAGCCAACTACTCCATGGTTGGATTATTTAAAAGTCCGTGCCAGCTGGGGGCAGAATGGTAATCGCAATAATGTTGATGCCTTTGCTTATCAAGCAACATTTGCCTATGATGATTTTTCAAATTATTCTTTTAATAATGATAAAAAATCCTATACTGCTGGTGCAAGTCCTTCACGTTTAGCTAATGAAAATCTGAAATGGGAAACGTCAGAACAGTCTGATTTTGGCATTGATGCTCGTTTTCTGCATGGTCGCTTAGGACTTACTTTTGACTGGTATAATAAGGAAACCAAAGATCTGTTATTAAGAGTTCCAGTAGCTCCTACTACAGGTTTTAGTACGGAATTAAAAAATGCTGGTACAGTTAGAAATCGTGGTATAGAATTAGCGTTGAGTTGGCATGATAAAATCGGCTCAGACTTTACCTATGGTGCAAACTGGAATATAGCTGTCAATCATAATAAGGTAACTAAAGTTAATAGTTCTCAAAAGTACAATGAAGGTGGTCTGGATCTTTTGGCACAGAATACCGGATATCTGTCACGCTTCGAGGAGGGACATGCTATCGGTTATTTCTATGGCTATAAGACTGCTGGTGTCATCCAGAATCAGACAGATTTGGCTCAATATGTTAAGGATGATTGTGGTGGAAATGCAGCTAATTCTCTGCAGGGAGCAGGATTAAAACCTGGTGATTTGAAATTTGTTGATACTAATGGCGATGGCAAAATAACGGTAGATGATAAGACTGACTTGGGAAATCCTAATCCGGATGTCACTATGGGACTCAGCTTAAATGCAGCTTATAAAGGATTTGATTTTTCTGTTTCCGGTTATGCAGCTTTGGGGCAGCAGGTAGCCCGCTCTTGGCGTAAGTTTACTGATGGTGAGGCTGAGAATTACACCACAGAAGTATATAGTTATTGGAATGGTGAAGGAACATCTAACCGATACCCACTTTTGGCTCGTATGAACACAGGTGTTAACTGGCAGAGTATCTCTGATATATATATTGATAATTCCGGTTATTTCCGTTTACAGAATATGACCTTGGGTTATGATTTCAAGAAACTTTGGAGAAATAATCCTTTCTCACAGTTGCGACTGTATGTTTCTGTTCAAAATCTGTTCACGATTACGAATTATAAGGGAATGGATCCGGAAAATGGTATAGCTCTTAACAGTAATGAGCCTTGGGTTACAGGGGTTGATGTTGGCAATTATCCTCAGGCACGTACATGGTTAATTGGTGTAAATGTAAAATTCTAAAAAGTAATTCCAATGAAAAAAATAGCATATTTGTTAGAGGTGGGACTTGTTAGCCTACTGGCTGTTACTTCCTGTGACATCAATGATGTTCAAAATATGACAGAGCAGTCAACGGCAAATTTTCCTGCTGATTCCACAGGTGCAACGGCAGTACTCGCTGGAATATATGAGAACCTTAATGCAGTTAATGCTAATCCTCAGGAGAGTTTTTTCTATTATTCTGAGTTAGCAAGTGATGATCAACTTGGAGGTGGTGGCACTAATGATAAGTTGATGCAGGCTGAAGACTTGATAACTAATTATAATTCGAATATGACTGATGATTTCTGGAAAGCTCGCTACGAAGGCATTAATCGGGCGAATACTTTAATCCAGGCTATTCCTAATACAAAATTAAGTGATGTGGAAAAAGCCCAATATATGGGTGAAGCCCTCTTCTTGAGAGCTTTTTACCATTATGAACTAGCTTCTATGTATGGTAATGTTCCTTTGATGACAGAACCTAGCGGTGAAACTAAAGTTCAAGGTGATGTTACTGCACTTTGGGAACAGATTCTTCAGGATTTGTATATAGCTGCAACAACGATGCCGAGCACGCATTTGACCAATGGACATGTTGATAAGTATACGGCTGAGGCTATGTTGGGTAGAGCATGGCTCTTCTA
>DMYZ01000172.1 GCA_003483565.1 Prevotella sp. | reverse complement strand
TTTAATCTCCGCCTTTCTTCATGTTCTAACGCGAAACTTGTAATTCTATCCAATGCATTATAACATTCACAGCATATTGTTGCTGTTGCAAGGATAAAGATATACTTGGCGGAATATGATGCCACTTGTAAAAACACTGGCGGCAACAACACCCCGTAGCATGTTGAGCAATAAAAACGGGATGTACGTGACCCATAGGCGTCTGTTTGCCATCATTTGGAATTACTGACGGCGCAAGCCGCTTCACTATAAAATCAGCAGCATGCTTTCTGATTGTCAGCAATCCCTTCTTTGCTATATATTCCTTATCCTTCTTATTTAAATGAAAACTACTTCGAAATTTAGAATGAGACAATTGTTCAAAGAGTTGATCTAAGTTAATTGATAATATAGTACTGTCTTTTTCTGAAATGGCAGGATCAAAAGGAAAAGACTGAATCTGCTCTTTTCTTGCAGATTCAGTCTTTTCCATATCAGGAAATAAATTTCCCTCTTCGTATTTCATTATCGTTATTTCTTCAAATTATCTATTAAGAACTGCGATATCTGACGGAGCAAATGGTTTCTTGTATTTCCGCCACGAATTCCATGATTACGGTTTGTATAATAATTCTCTTTAAAATCCTTATCTGCCTGAACCAGAGCCTCTGCATACTCAAAAGTATTCTGTGGATGTACGTTATCATCAGCGGTACCATGACAGATAAGCAAAGCACCGTGCAGATTTTTAACACGATGGATAGGATTGGTGTCATAACCTGTAGGATTTTCCTGTGGAGTACGCATATAACGTTCCGTATAAATAGTGTCATAAAAACGCCAGTCAGTAGGAGGTGCTACAGCAACACCAACTTTAAACACTGGACGGCCTTCACTCATACTCATCAAAGTATTAAAGCCCCCAAAGCTCCAGCCCCAGATACCTATACGGGCTTTGTCTACATAAGGAAGCTTCCCCATATAAAGAGCTGTCTCCACCTGATCCTTGGATTCAAGGTCACCTAGCTTAAGATAAGTGCACTTTTCAAAATCGGCACCACGACCACCTGTACCGCGACCATCTACACAGACAACAATAAGACCTTGCTGAGCCATGTACATATCAAAAGCTCCTCCCTGACCCATACTTCCGCTATTCCAAGAATTCAAAACTTGCTGGGTACCGGGACCAGAATATTGAAATAACACAACTGGATATTTCTTATTTTCATCAAAGTCTGCAGGTTTTACCATCCAGCCATCCAGTCTGACACCTTCTGAAGTAACAAAAGAAAAAGTATCTTTCTTTACCCAACCATACTCTTCTGTCTTTTTCTTCAAAGCTTTGTTATCCTCAAGAATATCAAGAACCTTACCTTTCTGATTTCTTGAAGAGAAAATATAAGGATGATCATAATCACTCCAAATATTGATAAAATACTTAAAATCAGCAGAGAATATAGCAGCATTATCACCTGGCTTGTCACTTAAGCGATCCACCTTTCCATTGGCATGAGCCACATATATCTGGCGTCCATGAATATTTAGTTCATTGGATTGATAGTAAACATCACCATTCTTGGCATCATATCCATAGACTGTGGTGACATCATACTTTCCCTTCTCTACCTGACGAAGGAATTTTCCAGCGATATTATATAAATAAAGGTGCATAAATCCATCACGATCACTCGGAAGCAATATATAATTTCCCTTTATCTCAATACCCTCCATTGCCTCTTCCTTAACATATTTAGGAACATGTTCTTCAATAATCATCTTACTAGAACCTGTTGATGGATTAACGGCATAAAGACGCAGATCATCCTGATGACGATTAAAGGTATAAACGACAATATGAGAAGCCTCGTCTGTCGGTTTGATCCTTGGCATATAACCATCAGAATCCAAAGGAACGTTCAATCGGAGAGTTTTTTCAGACAGCAAATCATAACTCCAAGCTGAGACTTTAGAATTTTCCTCACCAGCCTTTGGATACTTATAAGAATAAAGTCCGGGATAAATACGATACTCATCTTTTTCAGGATCCAACCCTTTAAAAAGCTGGAGAGAATATTGTTTAACTTTGGATTCATCAAACTTCAACCAGCAGATTTTACTGCCATCAGCATTAAAAGTTAGTGCGCAATTATAACTAAACTCTTCCTCATTAACCCAATCTGGCAAACCATTAATAACGAAATTAAACTTACCATCAAAAGTAACTTGCTTTACAGAAGATGGATTAGTAATATCCTCAACATAAATATTATTCTCATAGACATAAGCCACATGCCTACTATCTGGTGACCACACAGGAATCTGTTCTTTTCCTGTTTTTGAAAGATGTCTCAAAAGTCTTGTCTTGACCTGATAAACATAAAAATCAGCTTTAAACGAACGACGATAAATTGGCTGAGTATTTGTTCTGATTAAAAGATATTTACCATCCGGACTTGGAATATAGCCATCAAACTTATCAATCTTTTCACCTGCTACTCTAGCCACATCAAAGAGAACAGCTATCTCTTTTCCTGATTTAAAAGAATAACGCTGGATTTGTTTACCATCACTACTAATTTTTGCATAATCACCTGTACCCGCGATAGGAATGATCCCTGTAACATATTTTGCAGAAAAATCATCCGAAGTTATTGACTTCAAATCTAGCTTATTCAAAGCAAATAAATCTCCCGCTGTCATAATAATTGCTCCTAATAAAATGATTAACTTTTTCATTTTTTTCAATGTAATTTATTGCAAAAATACACAAAATCTTTTTATTTCGTGCCAATATCCTTGAAAAAATGTTTTCAACAAAACAAATGCAGAAAACAACTGCAAATGAAAAAGTTGCAGGAATGTAAAAAAGGCAACAACAGAAATTATATTGAAACAGAGAAAAAATATCTCTATTTAAAATTAGAATAGTTTTCAGACTTTAAAAGTTGCTCAATAGTAACACTTTTATTCTTCTCCATATATTTATTTACCATATCTGTATAAATTGTATGGAAGACCCTTTTACCCATAGCCTGATTGACTACCCACATAATTTTTCCCATATGAAGATCACGCTCCAACTGAGGACGGGATTCAAAATCAGGAACCTGATAAGAACTTAGCAAATAAAAACAAAAAGCATCTGGAACTATATACTCCCTCGTCATAGTATCAGTCTGGCCTTTACTGTAATATTTCTTATATAATGGATAATTCTTACCCATATATTTATCAAGTGAGATTCCTATAGACTGCTCTCCAATAATAACACTCTGATCTAATGCCCCGATCTGAGCATACACCAAAGGTTTTTTCAAATTAGGAATCCATTCCTTGAGCTTATTATACACATTTGTAAAATCTTCATTAAGACCATCCATGTTTGCATATTTCGTCTCTGCATCGGAAATAAGAGTCTGAAGAACAGAATCCTGATAAAACATCAAAAATTTATTGCTTATATTGGGATCATTGACTTCACCAATCTGAAGAACTTTTTCAAACAAGGTCCTCGTCTCCATCGGATACTCCGTATTCATCTGCTGAAGTGCAGAAAAGTCACCCGTAGTAAGATAACGGCTTTCAAAACGATCATAACGCTGAACCTCAATGCCAGCATCCTGATCATCTCCCATATTTGGTTTAAGCTTAAATTGGCAAGCGTCACACAAAAGCACTACGATAAATAATATGTAATATATTTTTTTCAATGAATATTATCTCTAAATTTGTATCTGCAAAAATAGTAAAAAAAATAATAGATACCAAATAATAAGCTAAAAAAATAAAAAGAATAAGAAAAAAACAACGTTAAAGTTTAATTTTTTTAAAAAAATGATGTTTATTTTAATATTAAATAGCTTTTAATTAAAGACCATTTTTTATTTATTCTAAAAGATCATACAAAAGTTCCCTGAAAAATTCCAGCCTTTTCTAAATGTAAATGAAGAAGATTAGTAAACTGATAATTCTTTAGTCCCCACTTCGGTGCTATCAAGAAATCAGAAGGTGACTGGCTAACAAAACGATCTATAACAATATCTTTACGAAGATACTGAATATAAGAAGATATCAGATTAATATATTCATCAACAGAATAGACAGGAAAAGGCTGTTTTATATATTCATTGGCAAGACGGGTTCCTTTAATAATCTGCATCTGATGAATTTTCAAAATATCTATAGGCAAAGAGGAAATAACCGGAGCCTGCCGAATACTTTCCTTTGCATCCTCTCCGGGCAAGCCTAATATAATATGTGCTCCGACAAGTATGCCCAACTCATTGGTCTTAATTATCGTCTCACGACTACAAGCAAAATCATGGCCACGATGAATACGCTTCAATGTATCATCATTCGTCGATTCAACACCATATTCAACTAACACAAAAGTGCGTTTATTAAGTTCTGATAAATAAATTAAAAGTTCCTCGGATACACAATCAGGACGAGTGCCAATAACTATGCCAACAACATCTTTTACTTGCAATGCTTCTTCATACTTTGCCACAAGGTGTTGGATAGAATCATAAGTATTTGTATAAGCCTGAAAATATGCCAGGAACTTCATATCAGGATACTTTCTGGAAAAGAAAGCCTTTCCTTCTTCCAGCTGCTGGGTGATTGATTTTCTGCGATCACAATAGGATGGATTAAAGGTACGATTGTCACAATAAGAACACCCTCCAGTAGAAATACGGCCATCACGATTCGGACAAGAGAATCCTGCATCTATCGAAATCTTCTGAACACGATAAGGAAACTTTGTCCGAATCCAACTGCCAAAATCATTATAATATTTCAAGATTACTTAATTTCAATCTGTACAGGACTAAGTTGCTCTTGCTTCCATTCTTTCAACCAATTATACCATTCCTTGGCACCCTTGAATCCAAAGTTTTCATCAGCACTGGTATATGCCAGTTTGTAACTCAATTGTTTGCCTTGAGGTTTAACAATATCGGTATAATCATCTGAGGTAGCTGATTTCTCATTATCAAAATACTGAACTGGAATATAGATTCCAAGACCTACCGTTTCCAGTTTATGCTGTCCGTCATCCTTACCTGTAGGCCAGTCTGTACCATAACAACCACGAAGTCCCTCTTTGTCACTAAATTCTGAAGAATTCTTTATATTAATAAGTCCCGTAGAAAATCGATAATCAGACACATCCTTTGTAAAGAAGACATCACAGTCAACATCACGATGACCCGCATAGACAGTATATCGAATTGTAGCTGTAATAGGTTTAAGCCCTGGAGCCGGAACCCACCCTTTATCCTCAACTTCCACAATAGCACGAAGCGGACCTTCAGAAATAACACGCTGAGTCCGATACTTTACACTATCAAGCAACAAGCTGTGAGTACCGTCCCAACCACGAAGTGCACCAAGCCCATAAGTATCACCTACCCAAAGGACATCATCTCCAGAATTATTCTCCAGCTGCTCCTTTGACGGATAAAACTGAGTATCATAAATGACCAATCCCTTATGAGTCTTTCCATAGAGATCTACAGTCTGGCGATTATCAAAATAGACACGAAGAGCTATCAGATCACTTTCAAAACAAAGGCCATGGGAATGAACATAATGATAAACATCCTTAGTCTTTTTGTCAAAAGTAATACTACGCAAATAAACATCCTGTTTGTTCTTAGCTAATTTTTTATTTTTACTAGGGAGACAAAGCTCTGCAAATGTACGCGCAGTATATTGAGTTTGCTGTCCTTCTTGATAAAGTTTCACAAGATACTCTTTAGTTTCCTTTTTGCCTAAGTCTGCAAGAAAACATAATTCATCGTTAACTAAGTCCGTATTGAGATCATCCAACTGTGAAGGAATTTCCTTACCATCAACTGTAACAACAGCTTTCTGAACTTCTCCATATTTAGCTAAATTAAGGACTACAGGAACATCACTACGTATACTTTTAGTAGGATTAGATACTGTAACTGTCACTATTTGCTGAGCCATTATCTGTAATGAAACTGCAGACATAAGTGATAAGATAAAGAGTTTGTTTTTAATCATTATATTATTAGTTTTTATAGATATCTGAATATTTCTTTTTGCCACAAAAATAATATTTCCACAAAATGGAAAAATCAGAGCGCCCAGTCACACTGTCCACGACCCGTGTATTTTGTATTTCAGCCCTGTCTGCATCAAAATTATGTTTCCACTTTTGAAATGCATGACGTGCTTTAAAGATTGCTTTAAAATCGCTATAATTTCCCTGTAAAACCAATGCTTCAAACGCGGCTATATAATCAAGCATTTTTCTAGCAGCCATTACTTTGTGTAATTCCTTATCTGACAAATTTTTATAAAGCATCGTCAAATTATTGCGGAAGTTCAAGAAAGTTTTCATAGGATTGCCTTTAGGCAAAGTTCCCCCTCCGACGTGATAGACAACACTCTCTGGTTCACAATATATCTTACGGCCAAGAAGTGCAAGCCGCCAACAGAGATCAATCTCTTCATTATGCGCAAAAAAACGGGCGTCCATACCATGAACCATCCAGTAATCTTTCGAACGAATCATCATACAGGCTCCTGTTGCCCAAAATATCTCCTGACGATAGTCATATTGGCCTTCATCACTTTCGACCGTACTAAAAATACGACCGCGACAAAAAGGATAACCAAAAGCATCAAGAAAGCCACCAGAGGCCCCTGCGTATTCAAAACGATCCTTATCTCCTTCTGATAAAAGTTTCGGCTGGCATGCAGCAATTTCAGAATGGCTGTCCAAGAGTTCTATCAAGGGAGTAAGCCAATGATGAGTCACTTCAACATCACTATTTAACAATACATAATAATCAACATTAATCTCTTTTAAAGCTTTATTATATCCCTCTGCGAAGCCATAATTTTTGTCAAGCTTGAGAGTTTTTACCATTGGAAAATGTTCTCGAAGCAGTTGCATAGAATTATCCGTTGAAGAATTGTCAGCCACCCATACTTCTGCATCATCACGAGAATAATCCAGCACTTTTGGCAAGTACTTCTCCATCATTCCTGCACCATTCCAATTCAATATTACTACTGCTACCTTTGACATTATCCAACCGATTTAATGGTTTTCATTTTATTAATTCAGCATGCAAAGCACTCTTGTCCCTATTAAAACTACCAAGACGAACTCTGATAAGTTGATTATCATACTCTTCTTTTGCTTCCATTGCCGATAATTCAACACGAATATAATTTTTAGTAAACCCATGCATAACCTTACCTGCGGAAGCCTTCTCGAAGAGAACTTCTGCCTCCTGACCAATATGCTGTGCATAAAAGTTTTGTATCTTATTATCACTTAAATCTAACAACCGTTTACTACGGCGTTTCTTTTCCTGATCCTGAACAATATAAGGTATATTCAAAGCACTTGTACCTGGGCGCTCACTATAAGGAAAGACATGCAATTGTGTTACAGGAAGAGATTCAAGGAATTTATAACAATTATCAAAATATTCTTGCTTTTCGCCACGACATCCCACCATTACATCAACACCAATAAAAGCGTCGGGCATATATTGCTTAATTAAATTAATCTTATATGCAAAGAGAGCACTATCATAGCGTCGATGCATCAACTTTAAGACTTCATCACTTCCGCTCTGTAATGGTATATGAAAATGAGGCATAAAAGCTCTACTATGAGAACAATACTCTATCAAATCATCAGAGCAAAGGTCTGGTTCAAGACTACTAATCCTAAAACGATGAATTCCTTCAACCTGATCCAAAGCTTTCACTAAATCCAAAAAACTCTCATGAGTACTCTCGCCAAAATCACCGATATTCACACCTGTAAGGACTATTTCTTTTCCTCCTTCTGCAGCAGCTTGTTGAGCCTGCTCTACCAAAGAGGATATAGTTGGATTCCTCGAAAACCCTCGTGCGTAAGGGATAGTACAATAAGTGCAAAAATAATTGCATCCATCTTGAACCTTCAAAAAATAACGAGTACGGTTACCACGTGAACAACTAGGTTGGAAAGACTTTATATCCTTTGTCTTGACGCTATGGTATTCATGGAGATGCCTTTTATCAGAACCATCAGAATGCAACAGAATCTTATTAAAATCACCACTGCCGGTAAAAGCATCATTCAGATATTGGATCAGACTGGCTTTTTCATTACTTCCTAAGACGAGATCAACTCCTTCTATTTTACTTACCTCAAGAGGATCAAGCTGAGCATAACAGCCTGTCACAACAACAAAAGCATTAGGATTATCTCGCACCATGCGATGTATTTGCTGACGACATTTATGGTCTGCCATTTCCGTAACGGAGCAGGTATTTATAATACAGATATCAGCTTTTTCATCTTTTACAACAGTATGGACCCCCATGTTCTGAAGCAACTTACCAAAAGTAGATGTCTCAGAAAAATTAAGTTTACAACCTAAAGTGTAATAGGCGACGGCTTTACCCTGAAATGCACTTGTATCTATCATAATGAATGCAAAAATACAACAAATGCAGATAACAGCAAAATAAAAAGCAAAAAAAAGCCGCTGAAGACGAAGTCTCCAGCGGTGTCTCAAATTTTCTGTTCCTAAGTAAATTACTTAGCGCTATCAGCAGCAGCTGTGTCAGCAGCAGCTGTATCAGCAGCAGCACTATCTACATTAGCTACAGTGTCAGAATCTGCGGCCTGCTTAGGCTGCTGTTTGTTACCACAAGATGCGAAAGAGATAGCTGCAATAGCTACGAACATTAAAAGTAATTTCTTCATTTTCTTTGCTTTTTAATCTGTAAAACAATCATTTGTTTATTAAAACACTGCAAAGATAAGTATTTTTTATATACGGTGATCACTTTTTTAGAACTTTTTTGCATTACCCTCGTAACTTTTTTGTAATATGCTATTAATCAGCAATTTATAAATGTTAAACAAGTGTTAATTTTTAAACAAATACTAGATTAAGCTATCAAAAAGGAAAGAATAAGGATTAGCCTTTTGGCTAATCCTTATTCTTTCCTT
>DMYZ01000167.1 GCA_003483565.1 Prevotella sp. | reverse complement strand
TCACGGACAACATCGGAATCTATCGATTCCCAAGAGAGATGATTATCTAAATTTTTGAAGTATATTTCAAAGGCACCAAGGTCTTTTGCATAGCTTTGTACTGTGCACACAGAACGATTCAATTCATACTGCAAGTAGTTTAAAAAATCATCTATAATCATTTACGCTGCCAACTTATTATTATAAGCAACGAATTTACAGAATAAATATCAAACCACCAAATTTTCGAAAGTATTTTTTATTCTTCCGCGTCACGTAACTGTTGTACGTAGATAGCGTGCTCCATCTTGAGTCTCTTCAAAACAGAAGGCTTGTCATACTGCTGACGAGCACGAAGCTCTTTAACGACACCTGTCTTTTCGAATTTTCTTTTAAATTTTTTGAGAGCTCTCTCGATGTTCTCACCCTCTTTAACTGGTACAATAATCATGCTTTTTGTTTTTATAATTAAATTGTTAAACTTATCTATCCTTGTGCAACATTATATTTGCGGGTGCAAAATTACATCTTATTTATCAAACAAACAACTTTTTACGCAATTTTTTGCATTTTATTTAGAAATTCACTTCCTTAGTAGCCGTTTTCAGCCATTGTTTCTCATCTTCAGAGAGATACGGCGATAATTTATCATATACATGCTGATGATATCTATTAATCCACAGAATTTCTTCTGGAAGCAAAATATCAAAATCCACAGGTTCCATATCAATTGGACAAAGAGTGAGAGGTTCCATCTGAAGGAACTTTCCGAATTCAGTTTCCTTATACCCTTTTATAACTAAAGTATTTTCGATTCGCACTCCAAACTTGCCATCAAGATAAAGTCCTGGTTCATCAGTAACAGTCATACCTGCATGTAATGGTGTTTCCATATATTCCATTCTTATCTGATGAGGGCCCTCATGTACATTTAAATATGACCCCACTCCGTGTCCGGTTCCATGTAAAAAATTATATCCTTCCCGCCACATAGCTTCTCGGGCAAGAGCATCAATCTGCGTACCGCATGCACCATCGGGAAATTTTGCTAGTTCCAGCTGAATATGTCCTTTTAGCACCAATGTATAAATATGCCTTTCTTCTTTTGTAAGAGGTCCAAGTGGAATAGTTCTAGTAATATCAGTAGTGCCGTCAAGATACTGTGCTCCGCTGTCAAGAAGCAATAATCCTTTAGCCTCTACAGGAATATCAGTCTCCGGTGTAGCTTCATAATGCACGATAGCGCCATGGGCAGCATAACCGGCAATCGTATCAAAAGAAATATCTTTAAAAAGAGGCTGTTCTGCCCGAAACCCAGTTAATTTGCGATCAATCGACATTTCTGTTTCTTTTCCTTTGGCAACAGCAGGTTTTATCCACATCAAGAACTTAACGAGAGCTATACCATCCTTAAGCATGGCCGAATGGTAACCAGCTATTTCCGTAGTATTCTTCACTGCTTTTAAAACTGGTACAGGAGATTTACCGAAAACGACATGGATATGTTCTGTATTGACACATCCTGCAAGGTAAGCATTAGTTTCCTGTGGATCAAGAAAAATATTATATGCAAAATAATCGTTATGAAGATACGCTCCAACTCCATCATACGGACGAACCTCCACCTTCTCACACTGCAGATATTGGCTGGTTTCTCGTGGCAGTTTATTTTGATTAACAAACAAAATCACATTATCAGTCTCTATAACAAGGTACGCGACAAACACTGGATTACAATGAACATCATTGCCTCTTAAGTTTAAGATCCAGGCAATATCATCAAGTGCAGAAACCAGCATACCTTCACAATGATGTTCGCGAAGGACTTTACGTATACGATTTATTTTTGATTGAGTGTCCTCGCCTGTATATTTCAAAGGATGAATAACAATTGGATTATCCGGTATAACAGGGCGATCAATCCAAATTTCATGGAAGGGGTCAAGATTCGTACGCAGTGTAATACCAAATGCTTGAAGTTCCATCTTCAATTGTTCTACTGAAGCATAAGAATTAACACGCCCATCAATACCAATTTCCGTAATAGCAGAGCCAGTTCCATTACTATAGATTTTCTGATTGATCCATTCCGGAATTGAAGGAGTTCCTGCAATTTTCAATTTCATCAATTTGAATCCAGTACCCTTAAGTTGCTCTGCAGCAGCCAGGAAATAACGGGAATCGGTCCAGACAGCAGCATCAGTCATTGTCACTACAGCTGTTCCGGCCGAACCATTAAATCCAGAGATCCACTCTCTTCCTTTCCATCTATCAGGAACATATTCGCTATGGTGAGGATCAGTGCTTGGAAAGATAAAAGCAGCCAAATGCTCACGCTTCATCAATTCACGAAGAGCCTCTATTCGTTCACATATTTTTCTATTCATCTCTATTTTGCTAATTAGACATAGCAAAGATACTAATTTTAAGAAATAATCACAAATTAAAAATAAAAAAAATGCAAGTTTTACACTTTCTTTTATTATCTTTGCGGTGACGAATGAGGAAACATTATACACTCCCCATGTCTCAAAGATTTATTAAAACGTAAAATAAATATTGCAGTTATGGAATTTTTAACTAATGACAAACTCTTGATTGTCGGTGCAGCCGGCATGATTGGCTCAAACATGACTCAGACAGCAATTATGCTTGGCCTGACAAAAAACATCTGTCTGTACGATGTTTTCTCTGCAGAAGGTGTTGCTGAGGAAATGCGCCAGAGTGGTTTTGACGATGTAGACATTGTTGCCACAACAGATCCTAAGGAAGCTTTCACTGATGCCAAATATATCATTTCTTCAGGTGGTGCTCCACGTAAAGAAGGTATGACTCGTGAGGACCTTCTTGAAGGCAACTCTAAGGCTGCCAAAGAACTGGGAGATAACATCAAGAAGTATTGTCCAAATGCGAAATTCTGTGTTGTCATCTTCAACCCTGCAGATATTACGGGTTTGGTAACATTGGTTCACTCTGGTTTAAAACCAAATCAAGTTGCAACTCTTGCAGGTCTTGATTCTACCCGTCTGAAGGGTGCTCTTGCCAAACACTTTGGTGTAAGCCAAGCTCTTATTAAGAATGCTTATACTTATGGCGGTCATGGAGAAAAGATGGCAGTATTCGCTTCTCCTACAACTGTTGATGGTGTTAAATTACTTGATATTATAGCCGGCAAAGCTAAGGTCAATGGCAAAGGCCTTACTCCTGATGAGTGGAAACAGATGCAGGTTGAAGTTACTAAGGGTGGTGCCAAAATCATTGAGCTTCGTCGTCGTTCTTCTTTCCAAAGTCCTGCTTATCTTGCTGTCAAGATGATTGAAGCAGCCATGGGTGGTGAAGAATTCAACTATCCTGCCGGTACATACGCTGACACAAGCCGTTACAATCATGTTATGATGGCTATGCCTTCTCGTATCACTTCTGATGGTGTTTACACCAAACCAGTTATTGGCACTGCAAAAGAATTTGCTACTCTTGATGCTTCTTATGAACATCTGCAGAGCATGCGCGATCAAGTTATCAAGATGGGAGTTCTCCCAGAAGTTGAAAAATGGTCTGAGCTTAATCCTAATCTTTAATAGGTTTAAAAGATATTATATCTTCACATATACTTATAGTCCGAAACTAAAGTTTCGGACTATTTTAATTTCTATAACACATATGGACCTGATCTTTAATTCAATAGAAAAAGGCCATATTTTTTTGAACAAGAAGGGTATTCTTCTTGTGATATGTAGAAGTTACCTTTAAAAGATAAAACAAATTATCATTTTATCCTTTCTTTTTTGTATTTTTGCAACTACATATTACAAAAAGATAATATTATGATTACAAAAATGTTTATAATGAGTACATTACTTTCAATATCAGGAATTATAAGTGCTCAAACTGAAGCAGGAGGGATTTCATCTAAAATGCTTCAAAATATAGAGAGAGAAAAAATAGAATCTGCTACGGATAAGGCTTTACGGAATGCCATAGCAGGAAATGCTATTGACGATCTGACAAAAAACCAAGAAAACCAATCCGTCTTAGATACCCATTTCAGTATAGAAACACCAGTTCAAAATATTATGGACCAGAAAAGTAGTGGCCGCTGCTGGATGTTCTCAGGACTAAATGTACTGCGCAGCAACTTCGCTCTTTCCGATCCACAACACCGTACCGTTGAGTTCTCACAAGATTATCTTTTTTTCTGGGACCAGTTGGAAAAGGCAAACCTGATGTTGCAGGGAGTACTGGACTGCGCCGACAAGCCTATGGATGATACCCGTGTAGAATTTTTCTTCAAGAATCCAATTAGTGATGGTGGCACCTTCTGCGGCATTGCTGACTTGGCAGAAAAATATGGACTCGCACCCAAAAACGTACAACCGGAAACGTTCTCCAGCGAAAACACGAAAAAAATGGCTTCTCTTATATCAAGCAAGCTCCGCCAATACGGACTAGAACTACGCAAAATGAAAAACAGTGGAGTAAAGGCAGAAACTATAAGAGCACGTAAAACAGAGATGCTAGGTACAATTTACCATATTTTATGTCTGACTCTTGGACAACCTGTAACCAACTTTACCTATCAAATGCGCGATAAAGATGGAAATGCAGTAGGCAAAGAAAAAAATTACACACCTAAAGAATTTTATCAAGAAACTGTCGGTGGAAAACTTAATGGGACCTTCATTATGGTTATGAATGATCCACGCAGACCTTATCATAAGACTTATGAGGTAGAATATGACCGTCATACTTATGACGGTCATAATTGGAAGTACCTGAATCTGCCAATGAATGAAATTTCCGACCTCGCAATTGCCAGTTTAAAAGATGGGCACAAGCTATACAGTAGTTATGATGTTGGCAAACAACTAGACAGGAAAAATGGTTTCTGCGATACAGAAAATTATGATTATGGAAGTTTACTAGGCACAACTTTTCCAATGGAAAAAGCGGACCGAATATCAACATTTGATAGCGGTAGTACGCATGCGATGACACTGACAGAAGTAGATCTGGACGCTAAAGGAAATCCTATCAAATGGAAAGTGGAAAACAGTTGGGGCGCAGACTATGGCCAAAAGGGATATCTGATTATGACTAATCGGTGGTTTAATGAATATATGTTCAGATTAGTAGTAGATAAAAAGTATATCCCAGAACAGCTGATGAAGGAATTCGGTCAAAAACCAATCATGGTCATGCCGGAAGATCCACTGTTTGATGAAGATAAATAAGTCATAAATCTGCAAAATTGATTATAGTATCTGTAATTTATATACCTAACGTTTGCGATATAATTTGTATCTTTGCATCCAAAAGAAAATTATTATTTTGAAACAAGTATAAAGAAATGGATACGATCTCCAATAAAAATTATAGAGGCGAGCGACCTCTTTTTGGGTCACACGACCTTATTTTGGATAACATTACCATTATTGATGGTGAATCTGGTATCAAATGTTGCCAGAATTTGGAATGTCATCATTCTAAATTCTATGGTAAATATCCTTGGTGGCATGTCGATAAAAGTCTTATCACTGACTGCTATTTTGCGCCAGAATCCCGGTCTGCTATTTGGTACAGCAATAGTATGGTTATGAGAGATTCTGTCATTGACGGGCCGAAGTTCTTCCGTGAGATGAAAGACCTGACATTGGAAAATGTTAAGATCAATGATGCAGACGAAACTTTTTGGAAAATTGATGGATTAAAGATTAAAAATGTTGAACTTCATGAAGGAACTTATCCTTTTATGTTTTCTAAAAACATTTTTGTCGACGGGCTGATAAGCGATGCAAAATATGTGTTTCAGTACTGCCAGAATGTAGAAGTTCATCACGCTAAAATTACAACGAAGGATAGCTTCTGGGAATGCAACAATATCACAGTTTATGATTCTGATCTCAATGGTGAATATCTGGCATGGCATTCCAAAAATATTCGGCTGGTTCGCTGCCATATCAACGGAGAACAACCACTCTGCTATATGGATAATGTCATTCTTGAGGATTGTACTTTCGATACAGCGTGTGATCGTGCCTTTGAAGACTGCTCTAATATAAAAGCTTCCATCAAAGGTACCCTTACAAATATCAAGAATCCTATTTCTGGAAAGATTGTTGCAGATAAGATCGGTTCTATCACTATTAATGAGTATGTCAAGGCTCCTAATAATTGTGAGATTATTGAAAAATTATAACGATGGAATATAACTTTAGTAAAATTATTGATCGTCATGGCTCTAATTCGAGTAAATGGGATATTATCGCCGACAAAGATTTTATTCCATTATGGATAGCAGATATGGATTTTCCAGCTGCTCCTCCAATATTAGACGCACTTCGACAGCGTGTGGAACATAGTGTGTTCGGCTATACAATGGTACCCGACTCATATTATGAAGCTATTATTAACTGGTTTGAACGTCGCCATCAATGGCAGATCAAACGTGACTGGATCATATATACGACAGGAGTTATCCCAGCCATTAGTTGCTCCATCAAAGCTTTTACTACTCCTGGAGAAAAAGTTCTCGTACAAACTCCCGTCTATAATCACTTCTTCTCCAGTATATGCAACCAAGGGTGCGAAATACTAGAGAACGAGCTCATTCGCAAAGATAACACCTATGAAATTGACTTTGATGATTTCGAAAAGAAATGTGCCGATCAAAAGACAACGGTCTTTCTGCTCTGTAATCCTCACAATCCTGCCGGAAGATGCTGGACTAAAGAGGAACTCAAAAAGATGAATGATATTTGCTTGAAGTATGGAGTAAAGGTTATCTGTGATGAAATCCATTGTGAAATTGTCATGCCAGGAAATCATTATACCCCATTTGCCTCGGTACAAAAATATTCACATGATAATTGTGTCATCATCAACTCTCCAACCAAAGCCTTCAATATTGCCGGTCTCCAAATAGCGAATATCATCTGTAGCAATAAAGAATGGAGACGAATTATTGACAGATATATTAATATCTATGAAGTATGCGATGTCAACCCCTTCGGTGTAGTTGCCCTTCAAGCCGCTTATAACAGAAGTGAAGATTGGCTTGACAAGCTCAATCTATATATCTATGATAACTATCTGTATATGATTGACTTTTTCAGACAACATCTTCCAGAGATCCAGATAATCAAAATGGAAGCAACCTATCTTGCATGGATTGATATCAGCTCTCTTGATCTATCTTCAGAAGAAGCTTACGAACACATCTTGAAAGAAGGAAAAGTCATGGTTAGCAAGGGTACACTTTATGGTAAAAAGGCTGGTGAAGGCTATCTGCGTATCAATCTGGCATGTTCCAGAAAGATTCTAGAAGAAGGTCTCAATCGTATTAACACCATCTTAGGATAAGAATTAGAAGTTAAATTAACACAACGATTTGACATCCCACCCATCTTTTTATTATATTTGTAAGACAATATATAAGAAATAAATATCAATGACAATGGACAACGAAATATTAAAGGGCATTAGAGAAAGAAGAAGTATCCGCAGATTTAAACCTGACCAAATTAAAGACGAAGAACTTCAGACCATTTTGGAAGCTGGTACATGGGCCCCGACAGGCATGGGTACACAGGAGCCTTTTATTGTAGCCGTACAAAATCCAGAGCAAATGCAAAAACTTGCGGCCATGAATGCTAAAATTATGGGTGTCAAATCTAATCCTTTTTACAATGCTCCTACTTATGTTTTTGTCTTTGCAGAAAAGGATAATTATAATAATTTCCGCGATGGCAGCCTTGTTCTGGGTAACATGATGCTTGCAGCACACTCCATAGGACTTGCCAGTTGCTGGATCAATCGTGAAGATGCCATGTTTGCCTCTGAAGATGGCAAAGTCTTTATTAAAGACTGGGGACTTCCAGATGGATTAATTGGAATTGGAGCTCTTGCACTTGGCTATGCCGCCAGCCAGCCATACACTGTGAAACCGAGAAAAGATAACTACTATCGGATCATTAAATAGCAACTAAGAAGTCATCTCACAAGGAGCGATTCAATTTGAATCACTCCCTGTGAGATGACTCTTTAAGACATAGATAATCACTATCAGAATGCAAACAGATTTACCTTAAATCTAGAACTTAATCTCTTTCAGAATTTTATCCGTTGCTCCTGCAAGACTGGTGACAAAATCAGAAGCCTTCTTACCAGATGTTTCAAGAATCTTTTGATCATTCATCAAACATTCCATAACTACAGAAAAATCATTCTTATCCTTGATCTCAAAACCACCTTTTACTTTCAGTAGGCCTTGAGCTTCCTGAAAATTCTTATTATTTGGCCCAAAAATAACAGGAATGCCCCATACACCGGCTTCCAACGTATTGTGTATACCTACACCAAAGCCACCTCCCACATAGGATATCTGACCGTAATGGTAAATACTGCTCAATAATCCAAAACAGTCAACAATAAGACATTCAGCAGAAGAAGCTTCCTCTGGAGTTGTCTTAGTATACCTAACTGTCTTCCTGTCTAATTTAGAACATATCTGTTGCAAGTGATCTTCTCCTATGACATGAGGAGCAATAATTAGCTTCCAATTTTTGTGCTGATTAAAAAATGAGATAAAGATATCTTCATCCGGTGCCCATGAAGAACCAGCTACAAAAACTTGTCGCCGATTGCCATCACATCCATTAACAAAAGAATCAACAATAGGTAATCGTTTAGCTGCAGCCTTAATCTGAAGAACACGATCAAAACGGGTATCCCCAACAATTTCTGCATTCGTCAATCCTATACCAGCCAATAAATTTAAACTTTCCTCATTCTGTACAAAGAAACGGGTAATACATTTTAACACTTTTCCATACTGACGGCCATACCACTTAAAAAACACCTGCTCTGGACGAAAAATACTACTCACACTATAAACCTGTATATGACTTTTAGCCAAAATATGAAGATAATTATACCAAAACTCATATTTAATAAAAAAAGCCATCTCAGGATGAACCAAACGAAGAAAACGATGCGCATTAGTAGGCGTATCCACAGGCATATAACAAATAATATCGGCACCTTTATAATTTTTTCTCACCTCATAGCCAGAAGGAGAAAAAAAGGTAAGTAGAATTTTGTATTCAGGATGCTCTTCACGAATTCGCTCCATAAGGGGACGTCCTTGCTCAAATTCGCCCAGTGAAGCAGCATGAAACCAGATATAACGGGCATCTGGGTCCACTTTTCCCCTCAACACCTCAAAGGCATGACGCTCTCCACGCCACATCTTCCTAACTTTCTTACTGAACATACTAGCTACAGCAATGCCCAGCAACATAAAATAAGTGACAAGATTATACACTACTCTGCCCTTCTCTTGTTCTATCAATAAAAAATATAGAAATTAATGAAGCTCTTCTATAGCTCTACGCAGGCGCTGAACAGACTCATCTTTGCCCAAAAATGATGAGATGTCAAACATTCCAGGGCCCTTACCTATACCGACCAAAGCTAGGCGAAAAGCGTTCATAACATCTCCCAACTTATAGCCCTTATCTTCTACCCACTTCATGACAACAGATTCCTGACCTTCTGCAGAGAAATCATTAACACCTTGAAGAACTTCAATAAGTTCTGTCATCTGCTGGGATGAATACTCTTTCCAACGTTTCTTTACAGTCTTGGAATCATACTCAACAGGCGCAATGAAAAAGAACGAACACAAAGGCCACAAGTCCTTAATGAAATCAACACGATCTTTCATCATATGTACTACTTGCGTGACCTGCTCCATCGTAGCATCCACACCATTATTAGCTACAATTGGTGCAAAAAGTTTAGCTACCTCATCGTCACTCTTGTGAAGAATGTACTCATGATTAAACCAGATACCTTTCTTGTAATCGAATTTAGCTCCACTCTTTGAGCACTTTGTAATATCAAAGGCTTTGATAAGTTCATCAATAGAAAAAATCTCTTGATCAGTACCTGGATTCCATCCCAATAAAGCCAGGAAATTAACTACAGCCTCTGGAAAATAACCACTTTCACGGTAACCTGAAGAAATTTCGCCAGTCTTTGGGTCATGCCATTCCAATGGGAATACAGGAAAGCCAAGTCGGTCGCCGTCACGTTTACTAAGCTTGCCTTTACCCTCCGGCTTAAGCAAAAGTGGAAGGTGGGCAAAATGAGGCATAGTATCTTCCCAGCCAAAAGCCCTGTAAAGTAACACATGCAGAGGGGCACTTGGCAACCACTCCTCTCCACGAATAACATGGGTAATGTCCATCAAATGATCATCTACTATATTAGCAAGATGATAAGTCGGGAGCTCATCCGCGCTCTTATAAAGTACCTTGTCATCAAGAATATCACTCTTTATACATACATCACCACGTATCATATCCTTGACATGAATATCCTCACCCGGTTCTATCTTAAAACGAACCGTATATTGTTCACCGGCATCCAGCAGCTTTTTTACATCCTCCTTAGAAAGCGACAAAGAATTACGCATCTCCATACGAGTATGAGCATCATACTGGAAATTGGCAATCGCATCACGCTTTGCCTGAAGTTCATCAGAAGTATCAAAGGCATAGTAAGCTTTCCCTGCATCAAGAAGCTGCTTCACATATTTCTTATAAATCTCACGACGTTCACTCTGACGATAAGGACCATAATTACCACCAAAGCTTACACCTTCATCAAACTTAATGCCAAGCCATTTGAATGATTCTATAATATATTCCTCAGCACCAGGAACAAAGCGATGAGAATCTGTATCCTCTATTCGAAATACCAAATCACCTCCATACTGCTTGGCAAACAGGTAATTATACAATGCAGTTCTAACACCGCCAATATGCAAAGCCCCTGTAGGACTTGGCGCAAAACGCACCCTTACTTTTCTTTCTGCCATCCTCAAAAAATAGCTTAATTGTTTATTTTTGCGCAAAATTACAATTTTTTTTGCGTTTTAGCGCATTTTTTTTGTATTTTCGCAATGTGATAAACAAAAACACTGCAAATGAGTATATCGAAAAGGAAAGGTGAACATTACTGGCGTAATTTCTTCACACGAATTGCCCTTGTCATAGTGACTGTTACCATTATCGTATGCTTCCTGCCACGTAATGAAGGACAGCAGTTTCATTACGACATAGGAAAACCTTGGATGTACGGCTCTTTTATTGCTAAGTTTGACTTTCCTATTTACAAGACAGATGAAGCTATACGGACAGAACGCGACAGCCTGCTCCAACAATTCCAACCTTACTACCAATTCGACTCGTCAATAGAAAAGAAAGAAATCGATCGGTTTAAATCCGATTTCAAAGATGGTATCCCAGGTCTCCCTGCTAACTATATTACGATTGTATCCAAAAAACTGCATGAACTCTATGCATCTGGCATCATGTATACGCAGGAGTATAACAGCATATACAAAGACTCCACAAGCATGGTCAGGCTGGTAAGTGGGAAAAATGCCAAAAGCCTTCCTTTGGACAGCATCTATTCAACAATGGGTGCCTACGAAAAATTTTTCAGAAATGCAGAACTGGCTCCATATCATATCATCTTGCAGAAATGTAATCTCAATGATTATATAGAACCCAATCTAATCTACGAAAAACAAAGAAGTGAATCTGAGAAAAATGATCTACTCAGTGGCATCCCTCTTGCAAGTGGTATGGTGATGAGCGGGCAGAAAATTATTGATCGAGGAGAAATCATTGACGATTACGACTATCGTGTACTGAGCTCTTTTGAGAAAGAAATGAAACGACGTAGTGCCACAAATGAAGAAATAATGACCACAATAGTTGGTCAGGTCTTATATGTATCCATTCTTGTCTTCATTTTCACACTGTATCTTTCGCTGTTTCGCAAGGATTATTTCGATCACCCACGGAGCATTGCCATGATATATGCAATGATCACTATTTTTCCTATCTTTGTATCGCTTATCATGGAGCATAACTTCTTTAATGTCTACATTATTCCATTTGCCATGGCGGCAATATTCATTCGAGTGTTCATGGATTCCAGGACAGCTTTCATTGCTCATACAACAATGATTTTGATTTGTGCTGCTGCCGTAAGATATCAATATGAATTTATCATCGTACAGCTCACAGCCGGGCT
>DMYZ01000122.1 GCA_003483565.1 Prevotella sp. | reverse complement strand
CATAGACTACAATAAAAAACTGATCAAATGCACTCAGCAAATTGTTCCGTATGGTAACATTGACGATCAGATGAAAGAGATAAAACTTTATTTCAAGGATTTTAAAGGCAAACATCCAGAAAAATTTACAATCGGAGCATTAATGTTACTAGCTACGATGATGATGCCGCTGAATATCTCAGCACAATTTCTTGACGGCAATACTCGCGCATGGGGTGATATCAATTATGACGGTGATCCTTGGGTATACAATGTTTCCCGTCCGAACTTGATCACTAAAGGCCTTATGAACAGGCATATATCATTATGGGCAAGTCATGGACGATACTATGATGCTGAACATAAACGATGGGCATGGCAAAGGCCTAACCTATTTTGCACCACAGAGGATCTGTTTACTCAGACCATCGTGGTGCCTTTTCTTATGCCGATGCTCGAAAATGCAGGTGCTGTGGTATGGACACCACGTGAGCGTGACTGGCAGATTAATGAAATTATTGTCGATAATGATGATAGCCATGCGCCTTATTATACTGAAAATAACAGAGGAAAATCATGGAAACAATGTGACAGTGTTGGCTTTAAAATGCACGAAGGGATCTACTATGATGGCGAAAATCCTTTTACGTCAGGTACCCTTAGACAAATAAAGGCAAGTAAAAAGGAAAAAACTAGTTTTATTTCCTATCAGCCAAATATTCCAAAATCAGGCAATTATGCTGTATACGTTAGTTATCAGACAATGCCAAAAAGTGTATCCGATGCCAGATATATAGTTTATCATCAAGGACAAAGTACAGAATTTACTGTTAATCAGAAAATGGGTGGTGGCACATGGGTATATTTAGGCAACTTCGATTTCGATCAAGGTTGCAATACAAGCAACCGAGTAGTCGTCACTGGCCATGCCTCCAAAAGAGGAGTCATAACCAGTGATGCTGTACGCTTTGGTGGAGGTATGGGCAATATTGACCGTGGATCAGGCATAAGTGGTCTACCCCGTTGCCTTGAAGGTGCACGATATTCAGCCCAATGGGCTGGTGCTCCCTATAAAGTATATAGTGACAAAAAGGGGACGAACGACTATGCTGATGATATAAATGTACGTTCCCTCATGACCAACTGGCTTGGTGGTGGAAGTATATATATGCCAACCCTTGATGGGAAAAAAGTTCCTTTTGAACTTTCTTTAGCAGTACACAGTGATGCAGGATTTGCTCCTGACGGTAAAGGATACATCGGAACACTTTCAATATGTACCACCAATCTTAATGATGGCAAACTCAACAGTGGTATTGATCGAATGACCTCCAGAGATTTCGCTACGGCTTTACGGGATAATGTCTATACAGATATTATGGCTCGCTATCACAATTGGTCCAAACGCTACGTATGGGACAAGAACTATAGCGAGACCCGGTTACCAGCAATTCCGTCTGCAATCCTTGAAACTCTTGCCCATCAAAACTTCCCGGATATGAAGCTGGCACAGGATCCAATGTTCCGTTTTACCTTAGCACGTTCCATCTATAAAACGATCCTTCGCTATATCTCCACTAATCATGGACTAAAATATATAGTTGAACCATTGCCTCCAACTCATTTTGCTGTGGATGTGGATACTTTGGGAATAGCTCACTTAAGCTGGCTGCCACAAAATGATCCACAAGAACAAACAGCTACGGCTACCTCCTTCAATTTATATACGTCTACAGGGAAACTTGGCTTTGACAATGGAAAGAACCTCTCCGGCATCTCTAATCAGATCCAATTGCAGCCCGATATACTCTATACCTTTAAAGTAACGGCATGCAATGCCGGTGGTGAAAGTTTTCCTTCTGAAACTTTAGCAGCAGAATATATACCAGGAGCAAAAAAGAATATACTTATTGTCAACGGTTTTCATCGTCTTGCGTCTCCACAAGTAATAGACAATGACAGTACCCAAGGTTTTGATATAGATCAGGATCCAGGTGTAAGTTATGGACTGACAGCAGGCTGGAATGGCAGGCAACAATGTTTCGACCGCAGCAAGATAGGCATAGAAGGCCCTGGCGGCCTGGGGTACGGAGGTGACGAGATGGTTGGAAAATTTGTCAAAGGAAATGACTTTAACTATACTAAGGCTCACGCAGAAGCCATTGCAACCACCGGAAAATACAATATTTCAAGTTGCTCTAGCCAAGCCTTGACTTCCGGACAAATTACGATCACAAAATACAAAGGTGTTGACCTGATCTTAGGATTAGAGCGCTATGACGGTTATACTCCTGAGTTTTACAAAACTTTTACTCCATCTCTGCAAAAACAACTCCGTACTTATACTCTTTCAGGGGGCGGACTTCTTGTAAGCGGAAGCTATATAGCAAGCGATATGCAAAGTCCTGATGAGCAAAACTTTCTTAAAGAGATTTTAAAAGTAAAATACGCACCGGTGGATAGTATACAACCTAACGATACTGTTACAGGGATGGGGATGACTGTAAGCTACTATCATACATTGAATGAAGACCATTATGCAGCGACTCATCCTGACGTTATCCAGCCCGTCAACTCTGCTATTTGTACAATGAAATACCAAACAGGTCTTAGCGCTGCCGTTGGTTATCAAGGCAACGATTACCGTAGTTTCACCATGGGATTCCCTCTGGAATGCATCAAAGACACGACTCAACGGAATGCTGTCATGCGTGGAATACTTAACTATATTATAAAATAACAACTTAAAATAAAAAACTATGTACAAGATCCAAGCTAATCAATCTGGCACACGTTCTATAGCTATCAGCGACCAGCATCTTCAGACTATCGACAGATATCAGTTGCTCCGTAATCTAGTAGACAGTAACGGCATTGTTGATGAAGAAATTCTTGATAAACTAAAATTTAATGTCCGTTCTTTACTTGAAAGTGAAACAGGTCAAGGTGACAAAGATCTTCTTGACCTATGCCTTGACGTTATCTACAACAATAACATGAAAGCTCTCGGGTTACACAATCTGGCCTTGCTCTATGTTGACTGGAAAGACAAACAGGTTATAAAAGAGGCTGCCGACAATCAGAACGTCAGCGATTAGAATATCGAAATAACAAGTTCTAAGGTACATATATTCAAAAAATATATGTACCTTTGCTGTTTCAAAAAAAGGGTTCAGTCAGATATTTTAAGTTTGTCCACAACATTATGAAACAATACGAATTAACAGATTTTTTACCAACAACCAAGAGGGAATGCGACCTGCGCAGATGGGATCAGCTCGACATCATCATTTTTTCTGGCGATGCCTATGTTGATCATCCTTCCTTTGGGGTTGCCGTTATTGGCAGATCTCTGGAAGCTGCTGGCTATAAAGTAGCTATTGTGCCCCAGCCAGACTGGCATGGAGATTTCCGTGATTTCAAGAAACTTGGTAGACCACGTCTGTTCTTTGCAGTTTCTCCCGGTGTTATGGATTCGATGGTCAACAAATATACGGCTAATCGCCGTCTACGTTCTGTTGATGAATACAGTCCAGACGGTCGTCATGATTGTAGGCCGGAATATCCAACTATTGTCTATACACAGATCTTGAAGAATCTTTTTCCAGATATACCTGTCGTTCTCGGAGGAATAGAGTCAAGCATGCGCCGTCTCACACATTATGATTATTGGCAAGACAAACTCAGAAAAAGTATTCTTTGTGACAGTGGCGGTGACCTCATTCTTTATGGTATGGGGGCCAGATCAATCCTTCAATTTGCTAAAGATATAGAACTAGGACTAAAAGCAAATGAAATTCATGACATCCCTCAAACAGTCTATTACTGCAAAGAAGACAATATTCTCAATGGCATAAAAGAGGACGACATCGTACTGCATTCTCATGAAGAATGCCTGCGCAACAAAAAAGCGGAAGCAGAAAATTATCGGCATATAGAAGAGGAGGCTAATAAGAAACATGCTCAACGGCTTATTCAAGGAGTTGATGGCAAATTTGTCGTCGTTAATCCTCCTTATCCTACAGAAACGACAGAGTCTCTCGATGCCACCTTTGACCTTCCCTATACTCGTATGCCGCATCCTAAATATAAAGGTAAGACGATTCCGGCTTATGAGATGATAAAGTTCTCCGTCAACATTCATCAGGGATGTTTTGGCGGTTGTGCTTTTTGTACCATATCAGCTCATCAAGGTAAATTCGTAGTATGCAGAAGTAAAAAAAGTATTCTGAAAGAAGTCAAACAAGTCATCCAGATGCCAGATTTCAAAGGTTATCTTTCCGACCTTGGTGGTCCTTCTGCTAATATGTATGGTATGCACGGTCGAAATCCTAAAGCATGCGAACTCTGCAAGCGCCCTTCTTGTATCAATCCTCAGGTTTGCCCGAATCTTATCACTGATCACAGTAAACTTCTTGATATCTATCATGCTGTTGACAGTTTGCCGGAAATTAAAAAAAGTTTTATTGGCAGTGGCATACGCTATGATCTTCTCCTTCATAAAAGTAAAGACGAGAAGAGCAATAAAGCAGCTGAACAATATACTCGTGAGCTCATTACCAGGCATGTGAGTGGCCGATTAAAGGTTGCTCCAGAGAATACTTCCGACAATGTATTACGACTTATGCGTAAACCTTCCTTTCATGAATTCTATGAATTTAAAGAGATCTTTGACCGTATAAATAAAGAAGAAGGACTACGTGAGCAAATCATTCCTTACTTTATCTCAAGCCATCCTGGTTGTTCTGAAGCAGATATGGCCGAACTAGCTGTCATCACTAAAAACTTAGATTTCCATCTGGAGCAAGTGCAAGATTTTACACCAACTCCGATGACTATAAGTACAGAAATGTGGTATACTGGTTATGACCCATATACCCTTGAACCAGTATACAGCGCAAAGACGCCAAAGGAGAAACTTGCTCAACGTATGTTCTTTTTTTGGTATAAACCAGAAGAACGTCGTAATATAGAACAAGAACTAAAACGTATTGGACGTCCGGACCTTATCAATAAACTGTATGATCGTCCAAGTTATGCTCATCATAAAAAGTATAATCAGAAGACCAACTTTGATGATCGTCCAATAGGAAGTACTTATGATAATCCTGGTGTAACCGGATACTTTAAAAAAAAGGAGAAAAAAAGTTTCAATCCAAACTTTAATTCTTCGAACCATAAAAAACAGGCAGATATCAACAATGAGGATTATAGAAAAGAATATCTTAGGAAAAAACAATCAGGAGACATGCGAGGACGGAATAATCGTCACTGATTATTTTGCAGCTGTCATTGACGGTAGTACCAGCAAAACTCCACACCAATTTTTACCTGATATGAAAAATGGAAGATACTGTATGAAACTCATCAAGAGTTTTATTCGTATCTTTCCTGCGGATGGTACTTGTGAAGATTTCTGCAAAGGCATTACTTCATTTATACACAATGTATATAAAGAATATCATATTGACCTTAACCATTTGCAAGAACATCCGGAAGAAAGACTTACAGCAAGTGCTGTCATTTACAGTGAAAAGAAAAAAGAGGTTTGGATGATAGGCGACTGTCAGTGCCTTATCGACAAACTCCACTATACAAATAACAAGCCGTATGAAGATCGTGTCGCTTCCAAAAGAGCCTGCCTTATATCTAGAGGAATGTCACCATCAAAAGCTAGAGAAGCTATTGTACCCGATCTCATAAGAGCAATGGAAGAGGGACAAAACAAACAGTACGCAGTCATTGATGGTTTTGATATTTATATGCAAGATGTACTAGTCATTAATGTCAGTCATGCTCAACAACTTATATTGGCAAGTGACGGTTATCCATTCCTTAAAGAAAATTTATATCAAAGTGAGCTTCTTCTTGATAATCAGTTGAAGAAAGATCCACAGAATATTCATGCCTTTAAAGCTACAAAAGGTCTTATCAAAAATAATATTAGTTTTGATGACCGCAGCTATCTGAAAATAGATATCGAATAAGACTAAAATGAAAATCCCTTGCAGAAGGATTTAACCCCTGCAAGGAAATTCAAAGGATAAGACCTCTATCTTTCTGCTATTGGTTTGTATTTCTTCACTTCCAGTACATTCTTGTATGCTGGTCGAATGATTCTCCTGCCATCAAAATTTAATTCTTCAATACGGTGAGCCGTCCATCCCACGATTCTTGCCATAGCGAAGATTGGAGTATATATTTCTTGTGGCAAGCCAATCATCTCATAAATAAATCCACTATAAAAATCAAGATTGGCACATACCGGTTTCTTGCTCTTTCGAAAAGCCGTAAGGCACTTAATACCTTCTTGCTCTATTTTCTTTAAAAATTCATATTCCTCTACTCTTCCCTTCTCTTTGGCTAGGGCACCAGCCAATTTCTTAAGCTCTACAGCACGAGGATCACTCATTGTATAAACCGCATGGCCAATACCATAGATCAATCCGGTCTTATCATAAGTCTCTTTATTAAGCATACGATTAAGATAAGTATCTATTTCATCAATATTATCCCAATCCTTAATATGCTCTTTTAAATGGTGGAACATATTAACAACTTTAATATTTGCGCCACCATGAAGAGGACCTTTTAGAGAACCTATACCCGCTGCAATGCTAGAATAAGTATCAGTACGGGTACTACTGGTAACGCGTACGGTAAACGTTGAGTTATTACCACCACCATGTTCTGCTTGAATTATCAACAATAAATCAAGAGTACGGGCATCAAGTTGTGTATAGTCATTTTCTTTAAGCATATAGAGGAAGTTCTCGGCTATACCTAAATCTTCTCGCGGATGTCTGATATTAAGACTTTGTCCCTGGACACTGTGACGATAAATATTATAAGCATACCCTACAATAGTAGGAAATTTGGCAATAAGTTCAATACTCTGACGCATTAGATTATCGCGGCTTATATCATCAGGATTCGGATCAAAAGTATACATCTCCAAAACACAACGGGCTAGAATATTCATGATATTACTACCTTCAAGATCAATAATATGGACAATTGTCCGATGATCAAGCGGCATACTATCATTAAGCAACTGCTTAAAAGCCCCCAATTCCTCATGATCAGGTAATTTCCCTGACAAAAGCAAATAAGCAATCTCTTCAAAGCCAAAACGCTTTTCCTTTAAAAGAGGTGCCACCAAGTCATCAAGTTCATAACCTCGATAATAAAGTTTTCCAGGACAAGGGATTAAATGACCGTCCTTATCTCGCTCATATCCGACGACATTACCGATATTGGTAAGCCCAACAAGAACACCGCTGCCATCATCATTGCGCAATCCTCTTTTCACTCCATACTTGGAGAACAGTTCATTGTCAATTTTGCAGGAGTTTTTCACTTCATCAGATAACTTATAAATTAAATACTCTTTCTTCATCGTCAAATTCCTTTCTTTTTGGCGAAGTTTAAAGCTGAACCAGCTTTAAACCATTCTATTTGTGTTTTATTATATGTATGGGCAACTTGAATTTGATTCTGTGTGCCATCCTTATGTCTTAAGATAACCGTCAGAGTACTGCCAGGTTCCATCTCTGCCAGCCCAGTTACAGAGATACGGTCATCTTCCATAACCAAATCATAATCACTCTTATTTATAAAAGAGAGTGCAAGCATCCCTTGTTTTTTTAAATTTGTTTCATGAATACGAGCGAAACTCTTTGCAAGTACCACTTTTACATTAAGGAAGCGTGGTTCCATAGCAGCATGCTCACGGCTGGAGCCTTCTCCATAATTGTCTTCTGCAACAATAATAGAAAAGATGCCTTTAGCTTTATAAGCCTTAGCAGCAGAAGACACTTCCATATATTCACCATCCAGCTGATTCTTCACATGATTACTTTCTCCATTAAAGGCATTGACCGCACCCATCAAAAGATTATCTGAAATATTCTCCAGATGACCACGATATCTTAACCATGGGCCAGCCATAGAAATATGATCAGTAGTACATTTCCCTTGAGTTTTGATAAGCAGCGGCATATCCTTGAAATCCTTTCCATCCCATGGCGTAAATGGTTGTAAACGCTGCAGGCGGTCACTTGACGGAGATATAGCAATTTCTATACTGTTTTGTTCTTCAGATGGAGGAATAAAAAGG
>DMYZ01000181.1 GCA_003483565.1 Prevotella sp. | reverse complement strand
ACACCAGCTTCTGGCGAATCAGCTATTAAAGTCAAATCCGGTACCTGTTCTATATCCTCCTTCCGCACTTCTGTATGACGGCTGTGCGGCATATAAAAATAATCATCAAATCCTCTGAATATTGACATCTTTTGATCTATGGGATAAGTTTTGAATACCCCAAATTTTTTCTTAGCTAATGGATACTTGGGGATACCATAGAAATGATATAATGCAGCCATAGCTCCCCAGCATAAATAGAGCGTACTTTGCACATGCGTCCTTGCCCAATCAAAAATTTTATTAATTTCACTCCAATAATCAACATTTTCATAAGGTATGGTTTCTACAGGTGCCCCTGTAACGATCATACCATCAAATTTTTGTTTCATAAGCTCCGCAGAATCCTTATAAAACATCTTCATATGAGCTACAGGAGTGTTCCTTGGTGTATGACTCTTCAATTTCATAAAGTAAATTTCCATCTGCAACGGAGTATTGGAGAGTAGGCGGACAAGATCTGTCTCTGTCGTTATCTTTAGAGGCATCAAGTTAAGAATTACAATACGCAGAGGACGAATCATCTGACTGTGAGCACGTGTCTCGTCCATAACGAAGATATTCTCTTTCTTCAGTATTTCTATCGCTGGTAATTTATCTGGTAATCTTAACGGCATTCCCTATCCTTTCCTATAAATAAACCTTTTACAAATGAAGATGTAAAAGATCGTTCATTCTAAAATGCAAATATAACAATTTTTTTTTATATAGAATATACTTGAAAACAAAAACAAATGTCATTTGCCTAATTTTCAATACAATAATTTTCTTTAATATTATTCTCTTAAAGCTACTTGTTTATTACAAGGACCCAATTATAGGTAAATAAAAAAAGGATGCTGAAAAATTAAAATCAGCATCCCTTTTTATATTGATTCCACCTATTTATTTACCAAAGTTCAAGGCGCTTATCCTCTGGCAAATACATTTTATCACCCTTCTTCACATTGAAAGCTTCATACCATGCCTTAATATGAGGTAGAGCACCATTGACACGCCACCTTCCAAGAGAGTGAGGATCCATCTTTACACGACGACGAATTTCCTGCGCTGTAATATTATCAGCCCATACTCCAGCATACGCAAGGAAGAAACGTTGATCTGCAGTAAATCCATCCTTTACAGAAAGAGGATGCTCTGCTGTCACTTCTTTATAAGCATTAAAAGCAACCTGAAGACCTCCATGATCTGCAAGATTCTCACCAAGAGTCAAGTTACCATTTTCATAGAGACCAGGTAACACTTCTATATGACTGAAGAAATTGGCATACAACTCAGAACGCTTTTTGAAGTTGACAGCATCAGATGCTGTCCACCAGTCTCTTAAATTACCATTAGCATCATACTGTCGCCCCTGATCATCAAATCCATGAGTCATCTCATGACCAATAACAACACCTATAGCTCCATAATTGAAAGCTGCATCAGCCTTAGGATCAAAGAATGGATACTGTAAAATACCAGCAGGGAAACATATCTCGTTAGTAGTAGGATTATAATAGGCATTAACGGTCTGAGGGGTCATTCCCCACTCATCCCTGTCAACAGGTTTACCTGCCTTATGAGCGATTTCGTAATCAAGTTCAAACTTACGACAAGCCTCCACGTTTTCATAAAAACTCTTGGATGGATCTATTGTCAGCCCGGAGTAATCTTTCCATTTATTAGGGTAACCAACTTTCACATAAAACTTACTTAGTTTGATAAGTGCATTTTCTTTGGTGGAATCACTCATCCAAGTCTGCGCCTGAATGCGCTGTCCAAGACTTTTCTGCAAATGACTGACCAGATCCTCCATCATTTTCTTAGATGCTTCTGGAAAATATTTTTCACAATATATCTTACCCAGTGCCTCTCCCATCTGAGCATCTACCTGAGAAGTAGCACGCTTCCAAAGAGGATAGTCTTCCTTACGTCCGCTAATAGTCTTACCGAAAAAATCGAAATTAGCTTCACGAATATTATCCGTCAAATAACTTGCTGAGCCCTGAATAACATCCCAAAGCATCAAAGAACGAATCTCATTAACTGACTGCAACTGAAGGATCTGATTAAGACCAGTAAAGAAAGCAGGCTGCCCAACTATCATATTCTGAATATATTTACTATTTACACCTTCAGCATTAAGTGTAGCCTCAAGAGGTATAGCAGGATAGTTACTTACGAATTCCTTCAACGTCATTTTATTATAGTTCGCCTGGGGATCACGAAGTTCGGTCATACTCTTGGAGATAAGAGCAAGGAGAGTTTCCTGACGAAAAATATCCTCGGCACTCTGCTGAGCCTGAGCATCACTGAAACCGTAAAGTTCAAACATTCTGGCAATATGCTTTTTGTAAGCATCACGAATGGCGACAGTCGCAGAATCATTATTGACATAATAATCCTTTTGTCCTAATGTCAATCCCCCCTGGTTAAGATCAAGGATGTTCATGGTAACATTTTTATCATCAGCACCAAACCAAGTGTTGTACTGCTGTCCCAAACCTTCAACAGCATATTTAAGCTGAAGTTTACGGAGGTCTTCCTTAGTCTGAGCAGCCATAATCTCATCAATGACAGGCTTCACAGGAGTAATACCTGCCTTATTTCGGGCATCCACATCTAAAGCCATTTTATAGAAATCACTCAATTTCTGTTGAATAGTACCTTTAGCATAAGACTTTTTCTTCAGCTCTGTTAAGATAGAGTTGATTCGCTTGTTATTATTTTCCTGCAGAACATCAAAACTGCCGAAACGGCTGTAAGCTGCCGGCAATGGATTATTCTTCTGCCATCCCCCATTGGCAAACTGATAGAAGTTGTCCTGAGGACGAACCTTCTTATCAAGATTCTTTGAAACCAGTCCAGATGCACTTTGTGCTATTGCCGATACAGGCAAAGCACAGACCATCATCATTGGAATAATTTTTCTCATTTTCATTGTTAATGTTGTTTTAAAAATTTGTATATGTGATGTGCCATATCTATAAATCATAAGGAATTTGAGAAAATTCCTCTGCACCATTCTGTAATTCAGACAATTTTTCCGAAAGATTGAACCAATTTTCATTCTCTTTCTCCAATTTTTCTTTTATACGCGCATATTCATTAATCAATTCCATATTAGTCGCATTTCCCCGATCCATAAGGAGTACATCAAGTTCCTTGACGCGCTTCTCCATAGCAGCTATATTTGTCTCACAGTCTCTTAAGGCCTTCTGCTTACGATTAATTTTCTTTTGTAATTCCTTATGCTCGGCATAACTGAGTTTTTCAGCAGGTTTACTTAAAACTTTTTCATATCCACTATCGATATCTTCAATATGATTTTTATGATCAGTAGATTCCTGTGTTTTATCTACTTGATTTTGCCTTTGATTAGCCGACATATTAAGTCGTTCTTCTACAGTAGGAGCATCACTCTTGCTTAAAGTTGGGGTAACTTGATGCGAACTATGAAGCCAGTCATAAATACCACCAAGGTGTTCACGCACCTGTCCTCCACCAAACTCATAAACTTTGCTGACTAGTCCGTCAAGGAACTCACGATCATGACTCACAATAATAGCAGTTCCGTCAAAAGCTTTAATGGCTTCTTTCAATACATCCTTTGAAGGAATATCTAAATGATTGGTAGGTTCATCGAGTATCAACAGATTAACAGGTTGCAAAAGTAGCTTTATCATCGCCAGTCTGCTACGCTCACCTCCGCTAAGAAACTTTACATATTTCTCTGAAATTTCACCACCGAACATAAAAGCACCAAGCAAGTCATTGATTTTCAATCGCATATCTCCCGTAGCCACATTGTCTATAGTGTCATAAATAGTAATATTTTCATCAAGCAATTGAGCCTGATTCTGTGCGAAATAGCCAATTTGTACATTATGTCCAATCTTCAGATAACCAGCATAAGGAATTTGCCCCATAATGCACTTCACAAGAGTAGACTTACCTTCACCGTTTTTACCTACAAAAGCTACTTTTTCACCACGTCTAATAGTCATATTCACATGGTCAAAAATAATTTTATTGCCATAATCCTTACGTACATCTTCACAGATAACAGGATAATCACCCGAGCGAAGACAAGGAGGAAATTTCAGATGCATGGCGGAGTTATCAACCTCGTCTATTTCAATAGGTACCATTTTTTCTAGTTGTCGAATACGCTGCTGCACCTGCACCGCCTTTGTAGCCTGATAACGGAAACGATCTACAAAAGCCTTGATATCTGCCATTTCTTTTTGTTGGTTCTGATAAGCTCTCAGTTGTTGTTCGCGACGTTCCTTACGCAACACTAAGTATTCATCATATTTTACCTTGTAATCTTCAATATGACCACAGGTAATCTCCAATGTACGATTAGTGACGTTATTGATAAATGCACGGTCATGACTAACCAGAACCACAGCACTTGAACTATTAGCCAAGAACTGTTCCAGCCACTGGATACTTTCTATATCAAGATGATTGGTAGGCTCATCAAGAAGAAGCACTTGCGGTTTCTGCAACAATATTTTAGCCAATTCAATACGCATACGCCACCCACCTGAAAACTCACGGGTAGGACGAGTAAAGTCTGAGCGATCAAAACCAAGACCTGTAAGCGTACGCTCCATTTCTGCCTCATAATTTTCACCCCCCATCATCATATAATGCTCATGAGCAGTAGTAAAGTCTTCGACTAATTTAGTATAACTATCACTTTCATAGTCTGTCCGGTCCACCATTTCCTGCTGCATCTGGTCCAAGCGATGCTTCAATTTTGTATTATCTGCAAAAGCCTTGCGGGTCTCTTCCCGGACTGTTGTATCATCCTGCAATTTCATTACCTGAGGCAGATAACCGACCTTACAGTCATTCGGTACAGATACAGTACCAGAAGTAGGTTTCTGGATACCGCAAAGAATTTTGAGCATTGTCGACTTACCAGCTCCATTCTTACCCACTAATGCAATACGGTCATTAGGGTTGACGACATAACTTATATTAGAAAACAGCGGTTTAGCCGCAAATTGTACTGTTAATCCCTCTACTGATATCATTTAAAAATAATCTTTTTGATTGCAAAGATACAAAAAAGATAAGACTTAGGATTATTATGACAATTTTTTATAAAACAAATAAGTATCTTTTCATAAGAGATGAACAAGAAAAACAGAATAATATTTTCTAAAGACTGAATAACTGAGAAATAACAGCATCTTTATAAGATAAAATCATTATTGTCTGATAAAATAACTATCTTTGCAATATTATTGAAATATTACTACCTCATGAAGAATCTACATTTCCATATATTATTTTTACTTGCCATTTCTTTTACTTGTATATCTTCTCAAGCTCAGAATGCTCGCAAGCGTGTAGCTGTCGTTCTCTCCGGAGGTGGAGCTAAGGGTATGGCACATATTGGCATGCTGAAAGTTCTGGAGAAAGCGGGCATTCCTGTTGATATTGTTACCGGAACTTCTATGGGAAGTATTGTAGGAGGTCTATACAGCATCGGTTACTCCGCCGATGAACTTGACTCCTTAGTTCATAAGCAAGACTGGGCCTATATCCTCTCTGATAACGAGAATCTGAGCCATCAGAGCCTTGAAGCCAGAAAAAAGCAAAATACTTATATTCTGCAGCGAAGCATCTCTTCTAAATCGAGAAAGATAAATACAGCCTCCGGCTTCATCAGGGGCAAGAATTTGACGGCACTCTTTCGCAATCTTGCTCATAACTACAATGATTCGATTGATTTCAGCACTCTACCAATACCTTTTGCTTGTGTAGCTACAGACATTGTCAACAATACTGAATACGATTTTCATAGTGGTGTTCTTGCAGAAGCTATGCGTGCAAGTATGTCTATACCTGGAGTTTTCGAACCTATAAGAAAAAATAATATGGTTTTGGTGGATGGTGGATTACGCAATAATTATCCTGCTGATATCGCACGCCAAATGGGTGCAGACTATATTATAGGATGTACAGTTCAGGATCCTCCAAAAACAGCCGACGATTTGAATTCCACAGCAGCTATACTTGGGCAGATTATTGATGTCAACTGTAAGAACAAATATTACGACAACCTTGCCATAACAAATATTCCCATCCGTGTCAATACAAAACCATACAATGCTGCCAGTTTTAATACGGAAGCCATAGACACTTTGATTCGCCGAGGTGAAGAAGAAACAATGAAGCATTGGAATGAACTTATGGAACTGAAAAAAAAGTTGGGTCTACCAGCCGATTATAAACCTAAACGAATAGCATTTCCCCGCCCTCAATCAATGGACAAAGAATATAAGATAAATCTCTTTATCTTTAAAAACATGACGGCCCATGATGAAAAGTTTCTTCGCATCAAATTCCATCTTAACGAAGGCGACAGTATCAACCTAAAAAAAGCGGAACAAATCACTACCTCCATGCGCATGGATCTCTTCTATAATAACGCCAACTATGAATTAAACAAGCATGCAAATGACTATCAAATAACTTTTGAGGCGGGGGAAAAGAAAACAGCACAGCTCTCGCTAGGTGCTCGTTTCGACAATGAAGAAATAGCAGCACTTCAAATGAATGCTGAAATACCTCTGCGTACAGCCATTCCTGTCAGTCTCGATCTTACTCTTCGTTTAGGTAAACGCATAAAAGCAGTTGCAGAGGCTATATACCATCCAGTCAGTTTTACGAAAATGCGACTATCATACGAATACAATTATAATGATGTCAATGTTTACGAAGAAGGAGCAAGGCTATATAATACAACCTATAACTATCATGCTATAAACTGGACATTGCTTGATTTTAATATTCGTAACTTTAATGTCACAGTTGGAACAAGATGGGATTACTACCATCATGGTGATCTGCTAGCTGAAATAAAACAAATAAAAGAAGGTGCACTCGAAGTCCCCAAAGACGATCATTACTATAGCTACCAACTACGAACCAAATACGACTCAGAAAATGACGGCTATTTTCCTACCAAAGGAGCATGGTTCCGTGCGGGTTATGGTTATTATACTAATAATTTTATACATTACCATAGTCATGCGGGATTCTCTGTGGTTGATGCAGCATGGAGAATGTCTTTTCCAATTAACAACAGATTAATATTGCAGCCAATGGTATATGGACGCTTTCTTTTCGGCAGCGAAATTCCTCACATGGAAGGAAATGTTATTGGAGGTAATTTCTTCGGTCACTATATCACACAGCAAATGCCTTTTGCTGGAATCGGCCATGTAGAGTTTACAGACAACCATTTCGCAGCAATCCAATTGAAAGTACAGGAAAATATTTTTAAACACATTTACATTATTGCCAAAAGCACAATGGCAGAACATACCAATCAATTAAGTAATTTTTTCGAAAGCCGTACAATGTGGGGAACACAAATTGGTGGTTATTACAAATCAAGTTTGGGACCATTGGGACTTAATTTTGGTTGGAGTAACCATACTAACGAACTCTATGCCTACTTCAATCTGGGATATGAATTTTAGAATATAAATTGTCCATTTATGCTTATTTATCAATAACTCATACTCATAATTCCCAATTTTACAATGCATAAAAAAAAGCATCTTCCAATGGAAGATGCTTTATATATTCAGATAAGATCTGATTACTTAACCTTGTCAACAATAGCTTTAAAAGCCTGTGGATTATTCATAGCGAGGTCAGCAAGAACCTTACGGTTAATCTCGATACCTGCCTTATGAAGAGCACCCATTAACTGGCTGTAGCTCATATCTTCAAGACGAGCGGCTGCATTAATACGCTGAATCCACAAGGCACGGAAATTACGCTTCTTATTGCGGCGATCGCGATAAGCATATGTAAGACCCTTTTCCCATGTATTTTTAGCGACAGTCCAAACGTTCTTTCTTGCTCCATAGTAGCCCTTGGTGAGCTTTAAAATATTTTTCCTCTTAGCACGTGAAGCGACGTGATTTACTGATCTTGGCATAATTTTCTTCTTTTAAATGTTCGACTAAAAAGTTTGATTAGCGCAGGCAGAGCAGATCGCGTACCTGTTTCAGGTTAGTTTTGTCTACAAGAGTCTGATGAACCAGATTCCTCTTCTGCTTTTTTGTCTTCTTAGTCAGAATGTGACTGTGATAAGCGTGATGGCGCTTAATTTTGCCTGTACCAGTGAACCGGAATCTCTTCTTAGCACCGGAATTAGTCTTTACTTTTGGCATTTTTGTTAATTTTAAAATTATTATTTATTATAGTGGCAACGCATATACCAAGGCGTTACGCACATTCTTTTCTTACTAGTTTACAATCTTAATCTACTGATTCTTTTAGATTTG